>CAYLYF010000058.1:0-25426 GCA_964387595.1 uncultured Thermodesulfobacteriota bacterium
CAAAACTCTTTCACTCTGAGGGTTTTTTTTTAGGCTGAAAATCGCTCAGCTTAGGATAGGGTAAAACACCCAGACATATATTTTATGGTCAGAAATAGTGTTGCAGGATCAAAACAGAAATTAGGAGATCAGCAATGCTGCTGTTTTAAGGATTACCCGGTGAATGTTTTCAAAATTATAATTTTAACGGCCCCTGGTTTTTGCAGCTCTCCGTTTAAAAACCTGTTTATTGTTTCCTTCGGGTGTAGCGCAGTATTTCAACAGGGGGGGCAAACCCTTGCCTTTCCCGCGGAGCGACGGGTCGGGGATCTGTATCAACCGGTATAACGCGGGAAAGAAAACGGGTTTTATAGAAGTTTTTCAGAGACTCTCAGGACATGCTTTGCCAGAAGCCTTGCCAGCCGGATGTCCTTTCCCGGTGTGATGTAGCCGTCCCAGGTACCGGTGTACTGGTTTTGAACAGGCTGTTCGGGATCCGGTTTTCCTTTGGCCGGATCGTAACCCAGCTGTCCGAAATCACTCAGGTCAAAGGAAAGAGATGGGTCCATGTCCTCCCGTTTTTCATCAAGCGGTGTTTGGCGCGGCGGCGGGTAGGGCAGTTCGTTTTCGCCGCCCATTTTTAGCGTGTACTTTGTATTCAGGCCGTCAGTGTCGACCCAGTTTCCCCAGTAGTCTGCAAAGGGATGTCCGATTCCCGGATAGCTTTCAAAATCGCCCTGTGAATATTTTGCCCAGGTCTTTGTTCCGATCTCTTTTCCGATCTGATTGGGCATTTCAATCAGAGTGAGAACGGAATCTGATACAACCTGTGAAAAACCGATCACAATATGTTTTACACCCTGGTTCTTAAGGTGTTCCAGGCCATCCCAGTAGCGATATCCCCATTCGTTGTCCGGCAGGTCGCTGGCTGTGTTATACATATAGGAATGTGCAATGTCTTCACCGCGCATTTCCCGTGTTCTTTCAAGGATGTTGTTTTCCGGGTTTATCTGTTTTACACCGCCGTAGGCTCCGATGATATTCTCCGTTTTTATTTCCGGGTGACGCTCAAGCAGTATTTTTTTTATGTTATCGTTCAGCAGATTGGTGTCATCAATCTTAGGATCAAAAAAACGCCGGTTAGGGTCAAACAGACCGTGGTTAAAGATCATTATCCCTGTGTCAACATCAGAAACAGTTTCAGACATACCCTTTTCCAGCCCTTCTACATGCAGCAGGGCAAGATCAGGGTCAAGGATAACCGGGTTGGGTGATTTGGTAATATCAAGAACCACCGGCTTTTCAGGCGGCCCCAGCATGGGCGTCCATTCTTCATCTTCGGGATAGGTTCTTTCCATAAAGTCTGCGGGATCATTTATCCAGGAAAGCGGAATGGCGGTGCCGTTATCTTTATTCCACTTTTCAAGCACGCGTTTTGTCATCTGTACCACATCATAAGTCTTATAGAAACGTGCTCCGCCAACGGTCAGGTCTATCATAAGGATGCGGGATACACCCTTTTTCAGGAGCCGTTCAGCCGGACCGTCCACATTATACCGTTCAGGGTCACATCCCTGCCAGGGTCCATCTTCTTCCTGCTCGCCGCAGTAGGTGACCCTGTCTTTTTTGCCGGTTGGTGGGTTATAAATAAAACGGGGCCAGGGATAATGATTTACTTTGTCTCCGCTCATCCAGCAGGCATAGTCGACTTCAAATTCAATTCCAGCGCTGTTTTTATCCAGCTCGGCCTGCATCTGTGCCAGCTGGTTTTCGCTTTGCGCCGGAAACGGGTCGTGTCCGCCGATGCGCCCATATTCAAACTGATATTTCCTGCAGAACTTTACTGAAAATTCTGACTCTGCAATCATGGGCCAGAAGTCAGAGTTCCAGATCACCATGTCATAAACGGGGTGGTTGGGGTCATATGAAAACATTTGTATTGCAGAGTCCCAGATATGCTGCGGGGTATATCTGGTAAAGCCTCCGTGGAGGACATAAATAACACCGAATTTATTATCTTTGGGTTTGGTCATTAGAGTGCTATAAAAGGTTTAATTTGTAATCTAAATATCATATTTAAGGCTGAGAATCCATTTTTATTTGATAATTATCTGCTTGAAAGAAATGTTAATGCCTCTTGGATTGAGCAGAGATAAGAGAAAAGTATATTTATGAATAAGTTTTTACCCATTTCAAAAGAAGATATTAAAAAAAGGGGTTGGAAGGATCTTGATGTAATCATCATAACCGGAGATGCTTATATTGATCATCCATCATACGGCACAGCTGTTATCGGCAGAATACTTGAAAAAGCGCATTTTAAAGTGGGTATTATTTCCCAGCCTGACTGGAAAGACTCAGAAGCTTTTAAAAAGCTTGGAAAACCGAAGCTTTTTTTCGGCATTACTGCCGGAAATGTTGATTCAATGGTTGCAAATTACACCGCCAATAAAAAACCCCGAAAAGAGGATGACTATTCACCGGTTAAAGACGGTCAGGGAAGGCCGGACCGGGCAACAATTGTATACGCAAACAGAGTCAGGGAGGCTTTTGGTGATGTCCCCATTGTAATCGGCGGCCTGGAAGCCAGCATGAGAAGACTTGCCCATTATGATTACTGGAGTAACAGTGTGAGACGCTCTCTCCTGCTGGATGCCCGGGCAGACATTCTGGTCTACGGTATGGGTGAAACCCAGATCATTGAGATCGCCAACCGTTTAAAAAAAGGGGCGTCTGTTGGTTCACTGGATGATATCAGGGGAACGGCCGTTATCAGAAAAGAGCTAAAGACCTTTAAAGACACCGTCTCTGTTTCAGGTTTTGAGGAACTGAAGGAAGATAAAATTAAATTTACCTCCGCGTTTAAGTTGACCCATGAAAACCAGAATCCGTTTACAGCACATACGCTTATCCAGAAACACGGAAACAGATTTGTGGTTGTTTTTCCGCCGCCCTTTCCCCTTGAACCAAAAGAACTGGATAAGATTTATACACTTCCTTACGCCAGAGATTCACATCCTGTTTATAAAAAGCAGGGAAATGTAAAAGGTATTGAGACGGTGAGATTTTCAATGATATCGCATCGCGGCTGCAGCGGCGAATGCAGTTTCTGCTCTCTTTATTTTCACCAGGGAAGGGTGGTTCAGAGCAGGAGTCCAAACTCGCTTTTTAAAGAAGCAGAAACGCTTTCAAAAAGATCCGATTTTAAAGGAACCATAACGGATATTGGCGGGCCCACCGCAAATATGTACCTGTCCAGTTGCAAGCGCTGGAAAGAAAAAGGCGGCTGTGAAAAAAAGAGTTGCCTTTTCCCGGTAAAATGCAAAAACTTTAAAACCGGATATGATGAGAGTATCCGTCTCTACAGAAAGATAAGAAAAATACCCGAAGTAAACAACCTCTTTATTGCAAGCGGTTTTCGTCATGATCTTTTGTGCGATACGGATGCGGATAAATACCTTGAAGAAATCTGCAGATATCATGTCAGCGGACAAATGAAGGTTGCGCCGGAACATATGTTCGATAATATCCTGGAACTGATGAACAAACCTTCAAGCAAAACCTATGACCGGTTTCTTGGGAAATTTTCAAGAGTAAACAGTAAGCTTAATAAAAAATGCCATCTTGCAAACTATTTTATTTCAGCCTTTCCGGGTTCCGGTCTGCGTGATGCCCTGGGCTTTGCGCTTAATCTTTTGAAAAGAAGAATGCACCCGGAACAGGTACAGGACTTTATTCCGCTTCCCATGACCATGGCATCATGCATGTACTACACAGAACAGCACCCGTTCACCGGAAAAAGTCTTTATGTTCCAAAAACCTTAAATGAGAGAAAAAGCCAGCGTGCTCTTTTACAGTATAGAAATTCTTCAAACAGGAGCCTTTTAATAAAAGCGCTTAAGGTGTTAAATGCTGAAAACCATATAAAAAACTTTTTTCCCAAAAAAAAGTAGTCTAATTTTCCCCGGTTGTATCCTGTTTAAAATCAACAAAAACACACAATATGTTGTGATGCATTTATCTTGACATACAATATATGTATATTTATACTATTCATGTAAAATTTAGCCCGCAGGAGAATCAAAAATTTATCCATGAGCTGATGCGACTTTTTTTGTAAGAAAAAAGGTAACCGCTCAGGTCAACAAACTACTGAGATATGGAGGGGATGTAGGGCTGCCCGGCAACGGCACGGGTAATGGCATCCAAGATATTCCATGCTTGTTTTCTTGCAGTGGAGATATAGCTTCGAATTCGGGCAAACTGTTTAGCGCCTTGCAGAGTGCGAAAGCAGCCTGATATCTTGATGATTCTGCCTTGACATGTAATGTTTTCATCCATGACAAGAGGTTATATTAGATTTGAAATCGTTAGTCCCGTAAAAAATGATTTGCGTGTAAAAAAATGGTCTGAGCAGTTACCAGATTTTAAAAAATATAAGACTATACTTTTCGGTAACAACAAAAAGTCTGAAATGGTTGAACGAATAAAGTCATGCTTGTTTTGGTTTGGCAAAGCTCAGTCCCAAATAGATATTACCCAAAAGTTTCTTTTTTGCTGTATCGCTTTAGAAGCGTTACTATCTCCTAATGACACGAAAAAAGTTATTGCTACAATTACAGAATCTGCAGCTTTTGTTTTGTACAACAAATTGGAAGACAGGCTTGATTTGATTGCGAAGTTGAGAAAAATTTATAGTCAACGTTCTATGATTGTTCATCGAGGGATAAATACGGCTTCAAAAAAGAATGCGTTTTACTATCTTGAAAAGTTCTCTTCCAATGACCGGAGCAGATGATAAAAATCGCCGTTTAGATCAATGTTCCGGTTACGCACTGTAAGTGTTTCCGGGTCGATCAGCTCGGCAAAAGGAATGCCGTCGATCTCAAGATCATCACGCACGGTAACCATTTCCCCCAAACGTCCGTTTTCAAACAAGCGGTAAGCACCGACGCCAAGCTGTGAGGTTAAAAGCGCATCATATAAAGAAGCGGGGTTTTGACGGGTCTCATATCCGGTAAGCTGAGTTTTAAAACTCTTTTTCCGACCGGTCCTTTTTTTGTAAAGTTTTTCAAGTTCTTTTGCCAGCTGATCTCCTATTTTCGCCTCTGCAAGCCGTATATTGCCAAACCGGTCTTTTTCCATTCTTTCTTTTTCTTCCTCCGGCAGCTTATCTGCCAGACCTTCTGCTATACAGAAAATACCGTATTCTTTTCCTTCTTTCTCCCGCTTTAAAACAACATCATCCATAAGATGCTGGGCAACATTTTTCAAACTGAAAGAACCCTCCCCTTCAAAATCTTCAGGGATTATCGCCCGGGTACCTCGGGCAAAAATACTGGCCGCAGCGGTATACCAGCCGGCCTTTCTTCCCATCAGCTCAACAACATGGTAACAGTTAGTCGCCTTTGCATCATCATACAGACCGCGCACAATTCTGCCGGCTGCTTCTGCCGCGGTAAAGAAGCCAAAGGTCCAGGGGATACCATAATAATCATTATCAATAGTCTTGGGAACATGGATAACAGCCCCCTGAAAAAGAATATCTTTGTTTTTTTTGTATTTTCTTCGGGCAAGCTCATAAATATAATTTGCTGTTTTCAGGGTATCATCACCCCCGATTGATATCAGCGCACCTATCCGTAAATACTCAAATATCTCCAGCACATTCATCAGTGTTTTTGTTTTTTCCGCATCATCAAGATCTTCGGGTTTTTTAATGTTTCCGCCTGGATTTGCCCGGGCTGTCCTTAGTATAAAACCGCTGGTATCAATAGCCTGTGAAGTAATTTTTTTATCGATTTCAATATAATGAACATTTTTCTCTATGTTCTCTATGGACGTCTCATTTAAAAACTCATAACCGTTTATAAAACCAATGGCCTGAATTCCCCTGTCAAGAAACTGTTTTGCGGCCCCCGCAAGAACCCTGTTTCCGCCGGGGGCCGGTCCGCCGGAATGAAGAATAGCAACTCTCAGTTTTTTTGAACGCATCCTGGCAATTGCCGGTGTGGTTTCCTCAATAAAAGTCCTTGGAATACGGCTCATTTTTACCTCTTATCCTTTATATTAATTTCATGGTTGTTTTTCTATTTAACCGTTTAATTATATCTTATATAGACAAACAGCATAATGTCCACTTGCTTTTTAATCCGTTTTAAGGAAAAAATATTTTTCTCCGGTATTATTATTTTAATTATACCCCATATTTTAAAAGAAAACTATTGCCGCCTTGTAATTGTTTCATTTATTTTTCTTAAACAAAAACGCCTTTAAAAGCGTTTTTTAAATGCCTGAAATAAGGCGCTAACTTTCCCTGACTTGTTGTTTTTTCTTGACTTTTTATTGAAAAAGGTTTTAAATGGTCGTTTTGAATATTTGATAAAAGAAAACTTAATCACGGGTGGAGGAATAAATATGAGCAGCAGGCCGGAACTTGAAAAATTAACTGTCGTAAAACTAAGAGAGCTTGCCCACGAATACCCGCAAATAGTTGGCGCTGTGGGTATGAAAAAAGAAGAACTGATAAGGGCGATCTTGGAAGCACGGGGAGAACCTGTTGAGAAGGAAAAAAAGAAAGATGTTGTTCATATTTCACAACACAAAAAAGAGATCAGAACGTTAAAAGAAGAAAAAGAGAAGGCCTTAACAGAAAAAGACAATAAAAAAGCAGCTGTTTTAAGAAAAAAGATCGCAAAGCTCAAAAAACAGACAAGAATTCTGGCGAATGAAAATAAACTTGCGGCCGCTATTAAAAAGAAAAAAGAAGCATGAAGGATAGATTAAGCCAGGATATCAAAAAAGCAATGAAGGAAAAAGCCGTATTAAGGCTTTCCACCCTTAGAATGGCTCTGGCAGAGTTCCAGAAAAAAGAAAAGGAAAAGGGAGAGCCGGTTAAAGACGAGGCCGCCACCCAAATCTTTCAAAGCATGGTTAGAAAAAGAAAAGACTCCATAGAGCATTACCGAAAAGCAGAAAGAGAAGAACTCGCGGAAAAAGAGGAACAGGAAATCGCCATTATAAAAGAATATCTTCCGGAACAGCTTTCCGAAGAAAAGATAAGAGCGGCTGCTGTAAAAACCATTTCAGAACTCGGCGTTAAAAGTCCGAAAGAAATGGGAAAAGTAATGGGGGCTCTTGCCAAACAGCTATCGGGCAAAGCAGATGGCGGAACCATCAGCCGAATCGTAAAAGAAGAACTTCAGAAACTCGAGTTATGAAAAAAGGTAAAATAAAAATAGATTCACAGTTTTGCAAAAGCTGTAGATTTTGTATTGAGTATTGTCCAAAAGGTGCGATTGTGCTTTCAGAAAAACTTAATGCAAAAGGCTATGTCGTTGCAGAATTTAAAAATGATAAGAACTGTACCGGATGTGCAACCTGCGCGCTTGTTTGTCCGGAAGCAGCGATCGAGGTGTATCGTGACTAAACAGCTCATGTATGGAACACATGCTATTGGAGAAGCGGCGATTCAGGCAGGATGTACCTGTTATTTCGGTTATCCCATAACACCGCAGAATGAACTGCCCGAATACATGTCAGGCCGTCTCGCAGAAGTCAAGGATGGGGTTTTTATCCAGGCAGAAAGTGAACTGGCCGCCATAAACATGGTTCTAGGTGCAAGCGTTGCCGGCGCACGGGCAATGACATCTTCAAGCAGCCCCGGCATCAGCCTTAAACAGGAGTGTATCTCCTTTCTGGCCGGATCAGAACTTCCTGCTGTTATCGTAAATATCGTCCGCGGCGGACCCGGCCTGGGTAATATTGCACCGGCCCAATCCGACTATTTTCAGGCAACCCGGGGAGGCGGTCACGGTGATTACCGTACCGTTGTTTTTGCACCGGCCTCTGTACAGGAAATGGCGGATATGACCTATACCGCTTTTGATGTTGCCGATAATTACAGAACACCGGTTCTGGTAATGGGTGATGGCATGCTCGGACAGATAATGGAACCGGTCATCATCCCGAAAAAAAAGAAAAAACTTCCTGAAAGAAAATATGCGTTAACCGGTGCAAAAGGACGGTCCGGCAGACTGATAAAATCTCTAATTCTTGACACCAAAGAGATGGAAGCCCACAACTGGAAACTGATGCGGAAATATCAGCGCATCGCACTAAAGGAAACACGCTTTGAAAGCTATCTGATGGAAGACGCGGATATGGCTGTCATTGCATATGGAACAGCAGCCCGCATTGCAAAAGGCGCGATTAAACGCCTGCGTCAGGAAGATAAAAATTTAAAGGTTGGGCTTATCCGTCCGATCACACTTTGGCCTTTTCCCACAAAAGCGATTCAGGACGCCTCAAAACAGACAAAAGACTTTTTCGTGTTTGAAATGAGCGCCGGCCAAATGATAGAAGATGTACGGCTTGCCCTTGAGGGCTCTCGTCCAATTCATTTTTACGGAAGACCCGGCGGTATTGTACCCGCCCCGGCAGAGTTGGCCCGAAGCATTGCCCGGCACTACTATCAGTCAAAAAGGAAACAAAAAAGATGAAAAAGGTTTACTCAAGGCCGAAATCTCTAAGAAAAGTGCCCATGCACTATTGCCCGGGATGCGGGCACAGTATCATACACCGGCTCATCGCAGAACTTATCGATGAAATGAATCTTAGAGAAAAATCCATTTGCGTTCCGCCGGCAGGATGTGCGGTGCTGGCATACAACTATCTTGACATTGACATGGTAGAGGCACCCCACGGTCGGGCGACCGCGGTTGCAACAGGCGTTAAGCGCGTACTGCCAAAAAATCTTGTTTTTTCCTATCAGGGTGACGGTGACCTTGCCGCCATCGGAACCGCTGAAGCGATCCACGCCGCAAATAGAGGTGAAAACATATCTGTTATTTTTGTAAACAACGCGGTTTACGGAATGACCGGAGGCCAAATGGCGCCCACAACACTTGTCGGACAAAAAACAACCACCTCGCCTGCCGGAAGAAACAGAAAGACCGAGGGTCCGCCGATAAAGGTGTGCGAACTGCTTTCAGGACTAGAGAATACAGTCTATCTCGAACGTGTTGCAGTAAACACACCCGCAAATATCATAAAAACAAAAAAGGCGATTCAAAAAGCTTTTGAAATACAAAAGAAAAATCTTGGATTCACCCTTGTTGAAATTCTTTCACCCTGTCCGACAAACTGGAGAATGGATCCCATCGCCTCCTGCAAATGGATTGACGAGGTGATGTCAAAAGCATTTCCGCTCGGAATAATAAAAGAGGCAAAATGCTGATAAAAACAATCTTTTCCGGTTTCGGAGGACAGGGCGTCCTTTCTACAGGACAGACCCTGGCAAGAGCCGCAATGCTTGAAGGAAAACACGTCACGTATCTGCCGTCATATGGCGCAGAGGTAAGGGGCGGAACCGCAAACTGCACTGTGACGATTTCAGATGATGAGATTGCCTCCCCGATTGCTTCTGAACCTGAATTCGTAGTGGCTCTAAATCAGCCCTCTTTTTTCAGATTTCAAAACCTGTTGACCTCGGGAGGGTTTTTGCTTTTCAACTCTTCTCTTGTTGAAGCAACCTCTGCCCGCGGTGACATTGAGACGCTGGGTATACCAATCACAAAACTGGCCACAGATCTCGGCAATGTCAAGGTCGCCAACATGATTATGCTGGGAGCCTTTATCCGTATCAGCAATCTTATTTCCTTTGACCGGCTGATAAAAAATCTCCCTGAAATTCTCGGGGCAGGCAAAGCCCGTTTATTAAAAATAAACACAAAAGCATTTCAAACCGGCTTTAATTTTCTGGAGGAATAAATAATGTTCATAAAACAGATCTCTATTGTTTTGAAAAACACACCCGGAATGCTCTCTGACATGAGCGAGATCCTCGGGAAAGAAGGTGTTAACGTCCGCGCAATTTCTGTCGCAGACACCTCCGACGTGAGCACGGTCAGGTTTGTTGTGGACGACCCCACAAAAGCCCTGAACATCCTTAAGGGACATGACTTTTCTGTCTATGAAACAGATGTGCTCGCAGTTGAAACCCCGGATCACCCGGGTGGACTGACAGCTGTTGTAAAACCATTAAGGAATGCGGGCATCAACATTCACTATCTCTATCCCTTCCTTGGAAGAGAAAGCGATCAGGCAATTGTGATCCTTGGGGTTGACAATATAGATGAAGCACAGGAAGTTTTAAAACAGCACTTTATACGGATGCTGGGTAAAGAAATTTATAATCTGTAAATTTGAAGAAAGAAGTTAATGGCAGACCAACTTTGTGACCGCTGCGGCGAATATCTACCAGAAGGAAGTGCAAGACATACTGTGCATATTCAGATTGTTGCTGATTTTGACAGCATTGTCTATTCTGAAAACAACACTTTTTCTCCAGAAGAAGAAACACCGGAAAGCCTTTATGCTTCCGTGGAAGAACTCGGAGACGATGTTTTTCAGGAAGTTGCCTTTATTCTTTGCGAAAACTGCAAAAGAAAATTTTTACAGGATCCTTTCAACCGGGGAACAGGTTTTTTCAGAATATCAAAGAACATTAATTACTTGTTTCATTAAGAGCATCTTCTATGCCTCTGAATGTTATCGACTTGATAATAATCATTATTCTCCTGTTTTTTCTGATTAAAAGCATTATCCGCGGTGCAGTGCGTGAAATCTTTTCTCTTCTGGCATTATTCCTCGCCGGATTCTACTCCTGTCAGTATTATATTGAGGCATCACCCTATCTTAATGTTATCCTGAAAGAGAAGTGGGCCCAGAATATTGTCGCTTTTATTGTTCTCTTTCTGGGGATATACCTTCTGGTCAACCTGGCCGGATGGCTTATTTATAAACTGTTAAAATCAATCCAGCTATGCTTTCTTGACCGGGCAGCCGGTGCTGTTGTGGGAACCGCAAAAGCCTATGTGCTCTCCTGTTTTCTTATTTTCTTTATCTCCATTTTCCCGGAAAGCAGCGGGCTGCTTAAAAAATCGGCTCTGGCAGACTACACCTTACCTTTTATCACCCTTATTTCAGACCTTTTTCCTGAACAGTTAAAAACCCTGATTAACGAAAAAACAAAAGAATTTAAGGAAAAAGGGATTATTTTAAAAAACTTGACGGGATAGCTCTTTGTTCAATAAAACACCTTTGTTTTCATGAATTTATTGACGAAGGCACCCTCTCTATGGCAAAATTTATTAATTGGAACATAAATTGAACGACCAGCGCCTAAAATCCGGTGGATTCAGTATCCCGCTTATACGGGCTAAAGAAAACAAACAAAAAATTCTTCCGGGGAGATAGAGTCCTCTCTGGAACGTTAAAACATGCAGGAGTAATTAACCTTCGCCTATCACAGATCCCGCGCTGCGGTGAATGCGAAGGTTTTAAACCCCGAAGGAAGACAATAACCATTAAATATTTAATACACAGAAGAAGGAGAACATCATGTCAAAGTTCCAGCAAATACCCGTACCGCCCTATCCCGGAGAAAGAGAACCCGGCAAGGAAAGTCTCGTTAAGGTAGCAGCCCTTCAGATGGAGCCGCATATCGGAGACAAGGATCATAACGTTGCAGCAACTCTTAAAATAATCGATGAGGCTGGAGAAAAAGGTGCCAAGCTCATGGTTCTGCCTGAACTCTGCAATACCGGCTACATCTTTAACTCAAGAGAAGAAGCTTTTGCACTTTCAGAAGAAGTTCCGGACGGCCCAACCACACAGGAATGGATCAAAGCAGCTCAGAAACATGATGCTTACATCTGTGCAGGAATCACTGAAAGAGAAGGCAACCTCCTTTATAACAGTGTTGTTGTGGTCGGTCCTGAAGGCTACATCGGAACCTACAGAAAAACTCATCTCTGGAACGAAGAAAAAATGTGGTTTGAACCGGGTAATCTTGGTTTTCCGGTTTTTTCTCTTCCTTTTGGAAAGATCGGCTGCCGAATCTGTTACGATGTATGGTTTCCTGAAGTCACCTCGATCCTTGCAGCACAGGGTGCGGACATCATCTGTGACTCCACCAACTGGGTTGTGGTCGATCCGCTTCAGACAAAAGAAAAACCAACTGCGGCAACCTCTGCTTCACAGATGTCTCTGATGAACGCCGTATACAGTATTTGTGCTGACCGTGTCGGTGAGGAAAGAGGCTGTGTCTATATCGGCAACAGCTGCATCACAGACCCCGGCGGCGGATTTGTGGCCGGCCCCGGCGATCCGGACAAATCAGAAATCGTCATGGCGGAAATCAATGTTATGGGCGCACGTTATCGCCATTGGTCTGAGTTCAACAATCCGCACACAGACCGCCGCACAGACCTTTATGATGAGTATCTGGGATATTATCCAGATGAAGAGTGGTAGAAACATGCTTTAATATTCTTTAAACCGAAAGATATAAAATAGCCGGAAAGTCCTGTTAAAAGCCAGGGCTTCCCGGCTTTCTCTGGCCCTGTTTATCCGTTATGAAAAAAATATTTTTTTCCATTATTGTTGTTTGTCTGGTTATTTCGGCTCTTTTTATTCTTAACTTCTATTCCTACTGCGTTACCTCTTACAGCAGCACACCCGTTGATATTATCATAAACATACCGCAAGGAAGCAGTTTTAAAAAGGTCTCCGCTATTCTTTCAGAAAACAATATCATCAGAAAAAGCATACGGTTTAGCTTTCTTGCAAAACTAAAAAACGCGGAGCATAAAATAAAGACGGGTGAATACTGCATGACCATGCCCATGTCTCCCCTTGAGGTCCTCGACAAACTGACCCGGGGAGCTGTGATCATTTATTCGGTTACCATACCGGAAGGAAAAAATATTTTTGATATCGCAAAAATAATGGAAAAAGCCGGACTGGGTTCCGCTGCCGGAACGCTTGAAAAAATGATGAGCGCGGAATTTATAAAGTCTTTGGGGATAAAAGAAGAAAGCCTTGAAGGCTTCCTGTTCCCGGACACGTACCATTTCAGCAGAGAAACGGTTCCGGAAACCATCTTAAGAAGAATGGTTATACGGCATAACAATATTGTAAATAAAGAAATCAAGAAAAGAGCGGCCCAAAAAGGCCTGTCCATGAGAAAAGTCCTTATCCTTGCCTCCCTCGTCGAAAAAGAAACCGCCCGAAAAGTAGAAAAACCGCTCATCTCTGCGGTTTTTTTAAACCGGTTAAAAAAAGGAATGCGTCTGGAATGCGACCCCACCGTCATCTACGGCATAAAGCTGGAAGACCCGAATTTTAATACCCGTCTGAGAACAAAACATCTAAAAAAAGTAACCCCCTACAATACCTACCGGATCTTTGGTCTGCCAAAAGGCCCGATCTGCAATCCGGGCCTGGGATCAATAAAAGCAGTGCTTAACCCGGCAGAAACAGATTATCTTTACTTTGTTTCAAAAAACAATGGCACCCACCAGTTTTCAAAAACGCTCCGTGAACACAACCGGGCAGTTTATGAATATCAGAAAAAAAAATAAAGCCGGCCACTTCTTACGATCAGCGGCTTAATACAAAACACGCTTACCTTTGGAAGCTTCCCTTGCTCTTTCGATCAGTTTCAATTCATCCGCACCAAAAAAACGCATATAATGCATTAAGGCCTTCAGTGCTTCCGATTCATCCATGATTTCGTGGTTTTCCCCAAAAGTTTTTATAGCCTCATAAATATTTTTGTCCCGCGGGTTTTCCAGGTCTAGACATAAGGTTATTTCTTTGTAAGCGATCCATAAACTGCATCCCTCTTAAAAGTAAAAAGCCCAGAATGTGAGAAGCTTTCACAGCCGGGCTTTTTTGAGGTATAATTTTTTATGAGGGCGAACCGATTTTTGTTCTATCCGCATATTGCGGCAGTAACGCCTTTTGATCTTTTTTTGTTTTCGCCGTCGGTAGCCTGTTCCATTGACCCAATGCATAGGAAATAGTCTTACCCAAGAGTCCGCTCGGTGGTGTTTTAAGCACTTGTTCTTCAAGCCATTTGCCAAATTCATCAAGAATCGGTTTTGCTTTTTTCTGCCGCAACTGTTTCACCTGATCATAGCTTAGTTGCTGATCCCGGGCGCTTTGTTCTCTCCTGTACAGCCTGCCAATATAATCAAGAGCTTCATCAGCACGACCTTTTTTCTTTTTGCCTTTCTTTGTTTTGTCATAACTATGACCGAACCTTCTTTATCGCGTAACATGCTTTAAAAAATTCGGGGTTTTCAGAACTACTAAATGATTCAATGTTTGTCAAACACTTGCATATAAAATGGGGTCGGTTTTATTTCCCAAAGAAAACCAGAAAGTCTATAGGTACCAGAACAAAACGCGTTTTATTTCCGGTCATTAAGGAGATTCTTCTTCGTTAAACACCAAAAGGACAGCGGAGAACCTTTCACTCTTCACCTCTCACGGTTCACCGTTTTAATGCGCCTCCCGCCAGTTTTTCCCCCAGCACATATCAACCTTTAAGGGAACTTTCAGCGCAAGAACAGATTCCATTCCGGTTTTAACCAGAGAAGCTAAAGTTTCTATTTCGTCTTCCGGCACTTCAAAAACCAGTTCGTCATGTACCTGCATGATCATTTTTGATTTAAGTTTCTTTGTTTCCATCTCTTTATCAATGTTGATCATGGCGATCTTTATCAGATCAGCTGCAGTCCCCTGGATGGGCGCGTTAATGGCTGTACGTTCGGCAAATTTTCTCACGGCCCCGTTCTTTGCGTTAATCTCCGGAAGATAGCGCCGTCTGTTCATCAGGGTTGACACATATTCGTTTTTACGGGCGTTCTCAAGCACCCCGTCCAGATAGCTTCTCACCTGCCCGTACTGGAGAAAGTAGCTGTCAATATATTCCTGTGCCTGTTTGGGGGAGATCTCCAGTTCTTTGCTCAGACCAAAAGCGCTCATTCCGTAGATAATCCCAAAGTTGATCACTTTTGCTTCCCGCCGGATATCACCGGTGACCTCCTCCGGATCAAGGTCCCAGACTTCAGCCGCGGTCCTTGCGTGTATGTCTTCGTCTTTAATAAATGCATCGACCAGATTCTCATCCTCTGAAAGGTGCGCCAGCAGCCGCAGCTCGATCTGAGAATAATCAGCAGACAGCATCTGCCATCCCGGTTCGGTAATAAAGGATTCCCGGATACGCCGGCCTTCTTCTGTACGAATGGGAATGTTCTGAAGGTTCGGATCGCTGCTGCTTAAACGCCCGGTTGCGGTCATGGTCTGGTTAAAGGAAGTGTGGATCCGGCCGGTTTTTTCATTGACCAGCGCAGGCATGTTGTCGATAAACGTTGACTTCAGTTTTGCCAGACTCCGGTAGGAAAGGACCTCTCCCGGAAGCGGATGGATACGGGAAAGCTCCGTTAAGGTTGAAACATCGGTTGAATATCCGGTCTTTGTTTTTTTCTGAACCGGAAGCAGCAGTTTTTCAAAAAGTATCTCTCCCAGCTGTTTGGTTGAGTTGATGTTAAACTCCTGACCGGCCTCTTTATATATCTTCTTTTGAAGGATCTCCAGCTTACCGCCGAACTCCTCTGACAGCGCCTGCAAAAACGCCATATCAAGCTTAACCCCATGGATCTCCATTTTTGCCAGAACTTCAACCAGCGGCAGTTCTATTGAATCATAAAGAGCATCTGCACCCTCTTCTTTTAGCTGAGGCTGCAGTATTTTTGAAAGGATCGAAGTCACGTCCGAGTCTTCACAGGCATATTCTGAAGCTTTCTCTATCCCAACCTTATCAAAAGTAACGGCTTTTTTCCCGGTTCCCGCAACATCTTTAAAAGAGATCATCCGGTGATCAAGATAGTCCAGAGCCACATTGTCCAGACTGTGACGGTACTTTGACGGATTAAGCACATAAGAAGCAACCATGGTATCACACTGCATGCCGCGAAGATGGATTCCATGCCGTTTAAAAATGATGTATTCATATTTCAGGTTATGACCGGTCTTTTTGATGGTCTCATCTTCCAGCATCGGCTTTAGCGCTTCAAGGATAGTGTCCCGGTCCGGCTGACCTTCAACACCTTCATGGGCAACCGGGATATAGTAGGCTTCATGATCCGTATAGGCAAAGGAGATACCCACGATTTCCGCCTTCATGGGAAACTCTGAGGTGGTTTCAAAGTCCAGGGTAAAACTTCCCTGTTTTTCAAGTTCTGCAAAGCGCTTTTTTATTTCCTCAAGATCTGTTATCCAGCAATAATTTTTATTTTCCTTTTTCTTAACCGTGAACTCTTTTATCAGGCGGGTAAACTCAAACTTTTTAAAAAGTTCCCTTAAAGCATCGGTGTCTGGAAGAGAACATTCCAGCTCCTGCCATCTTTTTTCAAGTTCGACATTCGTATCAATGGTGACCAGCTGCTTTGACAAAAATGCCTGTTCCCGGTTTTCTTCCAGGTTCTGCTTTACTTTCTTTTTGGAAATATCTTCCAGGTTTTCGTAGATCTCTTCCATACTGCCGTATTCATTAATCAGGCTCTGTGCTGTTTTGGGCCCGATTCCCGGAACACCGGGCACATTATCAGATGAATCACCCATCAGGCCGAGAGCATCGATCACCTTTTCCGGAGAAACACCAAATTTCTTTTTAACCCCGTCAATATCCGTGATTTTATTTTTCATGGTATCCAGTAACTTGACGTTACTGCTCACCATCTGACACATATCCTTGTCGCCGGAAACGATCATAACATCCGCACCATCTGTTTCCGCCTGCTTTGCCAGAGTTCCCATAATATCGTCCGCCTCAAACCCCGGCTTTTCAAGCATAGGAATATTAAACGCCCTGATAACCTCTTTAATATGCGGAATCTGCTGTGATAAATTATCTGGCATCTCGTCCCGGTTTGCCTTATATTCTTGATAAGCTTCATGTCTGAAGGTCGGCTCAGGACAGTCAAGAATAGCCGCCAGATATTCCGGGGCTTCGTCTTTGATCAGTTTTTGGAGCATGGTCGTAAACCCGTATATGGCGTTGGTTGGAAGACCGTTTGAGGTGGTCAACGGCGGCAGGGCATAAAACGCCCTGTAAAAATAAGCACTTACGTCGATCAGATAGAGTTTTTTATTTTTGCTCATTTTAGGAAAACCTTTATATATGGTTTGTTAATAAAGCTTTTATGGAGCATGGAAAAGCGTAATTCGCCAATGCGAATCAAGTAACAATAATTTTTTTTATTTTAATAAAGTTTGAAAAGTATACCATAACTGCTTTTAACTTAAAGAAAATAAGTCTTTATGAAAGCACTCAAAAAAACAACTTTTACAACTTCTCTCCTTGTCCTGTTTCTGGTCACCTCTGCGTGGGCTTTGCAAAAAAACGAAACCGTTTTTTTCAATTTTTATTATGAAAAAGAGTCGGCAGCAGTCTTTTCTCTTATTAAAAATGCTGATTCTGCCGTGCTTAAAATAAAAGAGCTTACCGGTTTTGAGCCTAAAGAAAAAATAGACATCTTTATCGCCGCAAACAAAAAAGAGTTTAAAAAATTTCAGCCCCCAAAAACCCGTGTTTCGGACTGGGCGGTTGGCGTTGCCTTTCCCTCACAAAACCGGATCATCCTTCTTAAAAAAAAGAACACCGGCCTTGCTCCTGTGTTTAGACATGAACTCAACCATATCCTGCTTGGCCAGGCTTTCAGGGGAAAAGAAAAAGTGCCCCGGTGGCTTGATGAGGGCCTTGCAATGATAATGGCGGGAGATTGGAACCTCTCAAACATGACCACCATGACGGGGGCTGTTCTGACCGGATCGATCATGCCGATGAAGGATATTACAAACCATTTTCCCTATGAAGAAAAAAGGGCAAGAATCGCATATGCCCAGAGTTTCTATTTCATCTCTTTTCTAAAAGGAAAGTTTGGAAATCAGAATTTTAAAAAATTTCTTGCCATATACGGCAACCATAAAAATTTTAACCTAGCCATAAAAAGAACCTACCATCTTGACTGGCGGGAAATGGAAGACCTGTGGCACCGGTACCTGCGACTCCGCTTTAACTGGATTCCCATTATCACCAGTACCGGATTTTTATGGTTTGCCGCAAGCATCATCTTTGTTTTTGGATATTTTCTAAAAAAACGGCGAAGCCGTTTGAAGCTGAAGCAGTGGGAAGAAGAAGAAAAGTTTATTTATGATGATAATGATGAAAATTAGGATATTTTTATGGACAGCAAAAAATTAACCGCAACTGCAAAAAAACTTCACGGCACCTGGTTAAAAGAAAACAAGACCTTTGTCAACCAATGCCAAAAGGACCCCCACCAGACCAATAATTCCCGGGACTTTACCCGGGCACTCCCCTGGAAAGACCTTCCGGCGGTCTGGAAAAAGCACTACCACAGAGAGGCACGGATAAAACTGTTAACCACCTTGTAGCTGAGCGCTCCAGAATTAAATCTTGTTGCATTGCCGGCACAGCTTTATGGTAAATTTCGGAATGACAGGTTTTTCAAAACTATTCTGTCATATTTTCACAAGGAGGACATCTGCCCGAATCAGAAAATAAACCCGGGTGGAAGTTAACGGGTGAAGCCGTTTGATTTTCCCTTAAAACACAATCATATACTGGGCCAAAGAAACATTTCAAATCATTATACCAGATCCCGCCTGTTTCATCATACGTTTCAATACAGAACTGCTATTTACCCTGAGGAAAAAACTGTTTCTTCAACATTTACCGGCCAGGAATATGCCTTGCTGATCGGAACATCCTTGTTTTTATCATCATGTTTATATTGTGCAACGGTAGCGCTTGTCCAAGACTCACCAAAATATTTTTCAAAAGATAATGGCTTGTGCAATTTCTGCGCCGTCCCAACCCTAAGCAGGGACAACACCTTAATATCCTTAACATAGGAATAGACCGTGGTTCCGACCTGCATCCCGCCGGCAAAAGCCCAGTCTCCGCCTTCTAAAACATAGATACCCAGAGCACCGTCTTCAGCACTGTCAATATTTTCAAAGATTCTTTTTACGGGTAATAGAAGATCTTCTCCAAGTTCAACATTAAAAGCCTGTGAAGCATTGTCCAGACGGGCTGGGAACGCTTCCGGTGTTTCAACAAAAGTAATTATACAGGTAGTGTTTGTGTCAAGGGCACCTTTGGGAATCTCTATTGAAAACCCAGAAGGATGCACCAGGGTATCGCCGTCCGGTCCAATAGAAAACGGGTCCGGGTCCAGGTTTTCTGCAACTTTGATAGTTGCGTCAGCTGTACTTAAGTCATTGTCTGTCACTCGAATAACATCTGTTAAATCTACTTTTGCACCGGCGGTGTAAACTGCCGTAAGGCCATCAGGGTTAGGTGTCAGTGTTGCACCGGAATTATTCGAATTATCATCTTTAAAACTGAATCTGAAAGGTGGTGTTCCCTCTTCCGCAGTAAATGTCTTGCTGCCTCCAGATTTTATAGGCACAGATGACGGAGAAATTCTCAGTTCGTCCGAAGGACAATGGTCGGCGCCCTCTAAACAGACAATAAGGCAGCCAAGAAAATTAGTTCATGGCTGCAAACAGAGTGAAGACTCATCACAGTTCGAAAATCTAAAACTAGATTAAAAATGGCCTAAAGATAACAAGGTAGTCCGGCGGCTCTATGGCCAAAATCCCAGACTTCTCCTGCACACAAGCTTCCGGACGAAACAACGGTTTCATCATGCTGTTAAGAAAGGTCCATCAGCTGCAAAAACAGGTGTTGTAAAACATGCTGCAAACAAAAAGATTACAACCATTAAAAAAATTGATTTTTGAAGTGAATTTGTAAAATTATCCATATTATAAGACCTCTACCGATGTTGCCTTAAAGTTAAGATACACCTCTGTGCCGGGGCCCAGCCCCATTTCATCAAAAGACTTTCGGGTAATAACAGCCTCAAACAGCTCACCCGCAAGAACTTTGAGTACGATCGAATCATTATTATCAATAATTTGACTCACACTTCCCTTAAGACAGTTTCTCATGCTGGAAACAAGCGGCTCTTTTGAAACGGTTATCGCTGTCACCGGTATCAGAACATTTGCCGGTCCCTCTTTTGTACCTTTAATTGAAATCTTTATCTTTTCGTTGAAAAAAAAGATTTCATTTTCTTTTTTTTCAACGAAACCATGGAACAGGTTCTTTGCTTCAGACTCGACAACCTTTCCCTGATATAGATGTATCACATTATCAGAAAGGCGGTAGGCCTGATCCATGTAGTGGGTGGTAAAGATGATAGTGGTTTGAAAGCGGCCGTTGATATCTGAAATTATTTTCTCAACCATCTCCCTGTGCCGGGAATCTATATTTGCGGAAAACTCATCCAGGAATATCACTTCCGGATCGATTGAAAGCGCTCTGGCAATGGCCACCCGCTGCACTTCACCGCCTGAAAGTTTTCGGGCTTTGTGCTTTTGAAAACCGTCAAGTCCCACAAATTTTAAACATTCGCTGACCCTGTTTTTTCTTTCCTCTTTCGGAAGATTTCTAAGACGAAGACCGTAATCCACATTTTTTTCAACGGTCGTATCAAAAAGAAGCGGGCTCTGGTGTATCAGGGTGGTTCTTGACCTCAGCCCGGAAAGACCCTCCTGCCCGGGGAAAACTTCTTTTCCCTTAAAAAAGATCTTTCCGGTGTCGGGTTTCTGGATGTTCATCAGGATCTCAAAAAGGGTTGTTTTGCCGGAACCGTTTGAACCGTAAAGACAGTATATCTTTCCCTTTTCAAACACAATACGGTCTATATCAAGAACCTTCTTTCCATCAAAGCTTTTTGAAAGATCTTTTGCTTCAAAAACAGGCGTATGAATGTTTTTTATCATTTTTATCAATTAAATAATTATTGTTTCATCCGAAATCAGTAACTTCCGGTTAGGTTTTTGCTTATGATTCCGAGCAGTACTGTTTATTACAATAAATACCATCAGGCAGCACCTTTTCGGAATCGCGGACTTCATTTTCAATCATAATACACAATTCTCTAACCCGTTTTATAGAAACTTTTTCGTTGTAGTTTTCATGACAATAAATCGCAAAAAGTAAATAAGTAATAAGCCCGGCAAGCAGTTGAATCCTTAAGCCATAAGGACTTCGTGCAATGAGATGATAAACTTTCAGGTGGGGTTTTGTTTTAGGCATGTTTTATTAGTGCTGGCTTTGATACGGCACACATAAAATTTATTTTCTTCCTGTAAACGGTCGAAATCAGCATGGCACTGGTAGCCTCGATCCATAACACCGGTTTGACCGGAAGAAAGAATACGACTGACAAAACTGCGTTCATCGCCCTTGCCGTCAGTGAGGAATATTTTTTTCGGAATAGAACGATTAATATCAAAACCAAGATGGGCTTTGGCTTTTTTAGAACCATTTCTGTAATCGGCCCAGTACATTGAGAGAACAGCATCAATAAGCGAACCGTCGATAGCGATCAAATCACCAAGACAGCTATGCTGTGCTGAAGTATGTTCTTCGAGATGAAAAAAAATGAGTGCTTTTAACTGGTGTTCAAATTCCATTTGTAAGGGTCTGTCTCCTCGTGCTTTGAGCTCCGGCATACCGGCTAAAATGTTTTGGGCCGGTTTATACAGCTTGTAAAATGTAGTTGCTTTAAGTTTTTTCCAGGGGTGCAATGAACGGGGCATAAGAAATTTCCTCCGTAAAATTAAGTACTTACGAACGCCGAGCGTTCATAGCGTATTTCTAATGTCAAGTAAAAATTTGTGTTTTCTTAATTTTTTTTACCCCTTAAAAATTAAAATTTAACGTATGCAAAAACCTAACCGGATGTTACTGAGCACAATCAGCATAATCATTAATTTTTTCTCCTTAATCTTTGCTTATTTTTTAGTATTCGAATCTACAGCAAAACCATTTTAAAGCTATCCGAAAATGTTAAGCCATTCCAGATAAGATTGCAAGAAGCATCTTCGGTCTCAACTCTGTCAAAAACAGAATCTCGTATATTTTCCTGTTTTTCTGGTTTTTCTTGACAAAAAAGAACAAATATTTAAAAATTATAGGGTTATACTGATTAATGAAAATAAATGCCGAAATAGACCTATAGAAGGAGATCGTAATGGGACTCATAAGCGACAAAATCGAAGAACTAAAGAAAAGAAAAGAAAAAATAGAAGAACAGGGCGGAGAAAAGGGCGTGGGTAAGCAGCATAAAAGAGGCCAGAAGACAGCCCGCGAAAGAATAGACTATTTCTTTGACCCCGGAACATTCCAGGAAGTGGACATGTTCGTAAAACATCGCTGCAGTTCTTTTAATATGCCGACAACAGAGATTCCGGCCGACGGTGTTGTTACCGGCTTTGGAAAAGTAAACGGAAGGACCGTATATGTTTTTTCCCAGGACTTTACCGCACGCGGCGGTTCTCTGGGTGAGATGCATGCGAAAAAAATAACCAAGGTCATGGACCTTGCCATGAAAGCAGGCGCTCCCTGTGTGGGTCTGAACGATTCCGGCGGAGCCCGTATCCAGGAAGGCATCGATGCCCTTTTTGGTTTTGGAGAGATCTTTTACAGAAATTCCGCCGCTTCCGGCGTTATCCCTCAGATCACCTGCATCATGGGACCGACAGCCGGCGGTGCCGTATATTCTCCTGCAATGACAGACTTTATCTTCATGGTAAAAAACACCAGCTACATGTACATCACCGGCCCCCAGGTAATTAAAGCGGTAACCGGAGAAGAAGTCACCCACGAAGAACTCGGCGGTGCTGTCATGCACAACACCAAAAGCGGTGTGGCACAGTTTGCAGCAGAAACCGACGAGCACGCTCTTGATATGATCAAAGAACTTTTAAGTTATCTGCCGTCTAACAATATGGAAGATGCGCCTTATGCAGAAACCGGCGATGACCCTGAAAGAGAAAACACAGAACTTGAAACCCTTATTCCGGACAATCCGAACCAGCCTTATGATATCAAGGATGTCATCCGGTCTATTGTAGACAATGGTACTTTTTTTGAACCGCATGAACATTATGCATTGAACATGGTCGTTTGTTTTGCCCGCCTTAACGGAAACGTCATCGGAATAATCGCAAACCAGCCCTCGTTTTTAGGCGGCGCACTAGATGTAAATGCTTCTGATAAGGCCACCCGTTTTATCCGTTTTTGTGATGCCTTTAACATTCCCATGCTTACCCTCATGGATGTTCCGGGATATCTTCCGGGAACAGACCAGGAATACAACGGTATTATCCGTCATGGCGCAAAACTTCTTTGGTGCTACTCTGAAGCAACCGTACCCAAGATGACCCTGATCACCCGAAAAGCCTACGGCGGATCTTACATCGCCATGTGCAGTAAACATCTTGGCGCTGATTTTGTATATGCCTGGCCAAATGCGGAAATCGCTGTTATGGGCGCCGCCGGTGCTGCAAATATCATTCACGCCAGAGAAATAAAAGGCGCGGAAGATCCTAAAGCAAAAAGAAAAGAAAAAATTGCAGAATATGAAGATCTGTTTGCAAATCCATATATTGCAGCTGCACGCGGATACGTTGATGATGTTATTCTGCCCAAAGATACCCGGAAAATTCTGATCCGGTCTCTGGATGCGATCAAAAACAAAAGAGAAACAAGACCGGCTAAAAAACATGGTAATATTCCCATGTAGTCCGTTTTTAATAAACAACAAAAAAGCCCTGCAGAAACATTTGCAGGGCTTTTTTTATTGCAGAAATTTCCCCTTTTCTTGACTCTCCTTTTTCTTTAACCTATACTTCTTTCAAAATTGTTCCGAGAAGGAAAACAAGTCATACAGCTTTATTATAAAACCAACTTATTTAACAAACTAAACCCTGTGCGGAATTGCCGGAATATTCAATAAGCGCGGAATGCCCGGGGACAGGGACATTATCGAAAAGATATCCCTTGCCATTGAACACCGGGGCTCGGATGAGGTGGGCTTTCACCGGGATGATCATGTTCACCTTGCATCCCGCCGCTTAAGCATCATCGACCTTTCAGCCGGCGAGCAGCCGATCTACAATAAAGACAATTCCCGATGCATCGTATATAACGGTGAAATATATAACTACCGAGATTTTAGAAAAGAGCTTTTGTCCCGGAGACATGTTTTTAAAACAAAAACAGATACCGAAGTCGTACTCCTGGCCTATGAAGAAAAAGGAGAACGTCCGCCGGACAACCCTTTCTTTTTTGATCTTGAAAGACTTTCACAAAGACCGCTTCTTGATCAGGCCCAGTACCTTGAAACAAAAATGCGCCTTTTAAACCTGACCCTTCCGCTGTCAGACAAAATGAGCATGGCAAATTCGGTTGAAAACCGTCCTCTTTTTCTTGACCACGAACGGGTGGATTTCTGTTTCAGAATTCCCCACCATTATAAGATACAGGAACTTTCCGAAAAACATATTCTTAAAAAGAGTCTGGAAAGTATACTGCCGAAGGAAATTTGCAACAGGAAAAAACAGCCGCTTCAGCCGCCCGGCAACGGGTTCATCGATTCTGCCGGAGAGATGTTAAGAGACCTGCTTTCACATGAAAGCAAACAAAAACCGGGTGTTTTAACCCGGCTTTTGTTGACTACCTCTTAACTGAATATGACAAAAAATCTTCTTCTGATTATTCCGGCGCAATTGTTGTCATTTTTTTCATTCAGCTATGGCATGATATTTTTCTTGCAGACAACTGCTGTTTTATTACCTGGCAAAATGCATATCCATGGATCTTTCAATCCCGCCCTTTGCACCGAAAAGAACTTTCCAGATACCCACACCCGGATCATGATCAACCAGGGTTTTTAAATAGTCTTCAAAAACGGCTTCTGTTTTCTTACGTTCTTCTCCGGAAACAGGCTGTGCTTCTTTTACCATTTCACAGAAAAGATTTAAGTATTCTTTAAAAATACTTTCCGCCTGGCCATCCAGTTCCGGCGGAATAACGACCTGGCAGGATGCTTCGGAAAAGACCTGCTGAATATCTTCATTCTGGTTTTTGGTATATTTTGTAAGATCCGGATACTTATCTCTGATCTTTATCATTTTCTCAAAAAGTGCCGAATCATCATGGTGGGTCTTTCCGGTTCTGTGAATATCAACGATGAGCATTTTTTTACTTCCTGTACGCATGATCTCACCGGCAAAAACCGGAAGATCAAACTCTACCCGCGGCCGGATAAACATCGAGCGAACCGCAAAGTAAAAGGGGAGTTCCGGACGGATGAAAACCAGCCTTAAAAGTTTGTCGCTTTCAAAAACTTCACCATTTATATTCATCAGACCCAGGGTCCGAATAGGCCTTTCCGGAAAAGGGTGTTTTAGTTTTACCGGATTGAGAGAAAAATATTTTTTGATTTCCTCCTGTGCCGCTGAATGGATATTCATAAGATCTGTCATTTTATCTCTCCTTCTTTGTTTTTAGTACCACAATATCATTATAAACCATTATAACAACAATTTTTTATGCTTTGGGGGTGTACATTAAAAAAATAAATGTTATATATAGAACTGAACCGCTTCGCGGAGACACCTCACAATCGCCCAACGAACAATATCT
>CAYLYF010000059.1:0-23216 GCA_964387595.1 uncultured Thermodesulfobacteriota bacterium
CAGAAATCGAAAAGACTGTGCAAACCCCATCAGAATATTTTGATAAGAGCTTGCATTCAGGCAGGTAAGTATAAAAATTGTGGACTTTTGTGTCAAGATAAAATTCAGCACAGAACATACGGTAAGCACGGTCGGCAGAATTGTATAAAATGAGGGCCGTCTGTAAGAGCTCAGGAAATCATTGCAGGAATCCTGATATGTTATATTCAGACAATGATTTCCGAGTAAATATCTTCCAGTTTGCAGGCCTGTTTCAAGCAGTCATACTCTTTTTCAACGTGCTCCCGTCCTGCCCGCCCCATAGCTTCCCAGGTCTCAGGATGGGTTACCAGATATTCGATCCGGTCGGTCAGGGCAGCCACATCTTTTTCCGGCACCAAAAGACCGCTTTTACCATCCAGGATCACCTCTGGAATATCACAGTGAAAAGAGGAGATCACCGGCATTCCGTAAGCCGACATCTCAATCAGGGTTACCGGTGCGCCGCCCTCAGTTTCACCATTAGCCCCCCGGACACTGTGTGACAGAAAGATATCATGGTTTTGCGCTTCCCGGATAAAGGCCGGATAATCCATAAAACCCAGCATATTGACCATACCGCCGAGGTCGCGGTCCAAAATCACCTGAAGGACCTGCTTTTTATATTCCGTCTCCCGCCGGTTATTGCCTGCATCCCCGATAATGGTCAGCACCATGTTTTTATGCTTCTGCGCAACGTTGGCAAAAGCCTCCAGACAGTAGGTAAGCCCCTTCTTGTCCCGAAATGTGCTGGCAAAAAGCAGGCGGACTTTACGCTCAGTCTCCAACCGGTGGGGGATAAAGGTGATCGTCTCTAAATCAACACCCAGGCGCTGGACCGTAACTTTTTCCGGCAGGCAACCCAGCTCCACTAGGGTCTTTTTCATATGGTGACCCTCAGTCAGGAACCGGTCGCAGCGGGCAAAAAGTTCTGAATAGCGTTTTCCCCACTTTTCATTACGGTCCATCAGGGACAGGTCATGCCCGTAGAAGGTGGTCACCTGAGGGATCCCGAGCTTTTCCTTGAGCCGCAAATCGAGATATCCGCGGTTCCCAAAATGGGACTGAATCATACAGACCCCGATTCTTTTTAACAGCTTATAAAAATAAGGATAATAAAAATTAGTCTGGCGGGCAATCTCCTTTTGGAAAAAACGGTTAAAAACGGAAAGGTCTGACAGAAAATAAGCATCTGGCCAGGGAAATACATCCAGATTCTGTTTACGGGTGGATACCACCACGCTCTTAAATTTTTTAACGTTTGTCAACTGACTGTAGAGCCAGCTACCGGTCCGAAACAGATAGGAATTCACAGAATGGGCAATAATCTTCTTGTTGTCTTCTTTCATGCTCCCTCGAATTTTCTCTATTTATGGCTGAAAAAACTACTTCCAGCGGTAGGATTTATATTCAACCGGTCTGGCACCAAAGGACTCCTTAAATCTTCTAACCCCGTCCAGACCCGTGCTGGCACCCATATCATAATGGGTAAATCTGTTCTCACAAGCCCACTTAATAACCGTCTCATGCAGAAGATTATTGGGATAGTATTTAAAGTACTCTTTAAGTGCACACCCGTGCCAGTAAACCAGGTTATGTCCCCATGACAACACGATAATACCGGCAATTATAGTCCTGTCCACCTCGGCCAGCCAGAAGCCGGCTCCCGGATCTTTCATGCGCAGCAGGTTCTGAAAAAGCTCCGGAGGATAAGTTCGGGACACTCCCGTTCCCCACCGTTTTAGAGTCTCCCGATATATGCGGTCATACTGCTCAATGTCGTCTTCGGTTTCAGCCCGCCGCACAGTCACATTTTTTTTCCGTGCCTGATTGAGGTTGCTTTTCTGACCTCGATTAAAATTTTTTCTTACACTGTCAAACTCCGGCGAAAGCCGGACGATATGGGTAGTCAACTCTTTTATTTTAAATAAGGGAGGCAAAGCAAAATGTTTAAAGGGGCTCTCAACCATCCGGCCCTGAGAGTTCTTTCTACTTACAAGAGATCGTACCACCGCGTCTGTTTCATCTGCGGGGATATCCTTATCCGCCACAATACTGCCGTAAACTCCGGGCGCCATGGATTTATATTCTTTTTTCTTTTTTAAAAAGCCCTTTTTTTCGCGGCACACGCAAGAGATTACAGCGCGGGCACCCGAATCCAGAACAAATCCGGTACTTGCAACCCTGTAGTCAGGGAATGTCTTTTCCATAAGAGATGCCCATTGAGGCGTGTGAAAAAACGTTGCCCAGGGGCAATTGTCTACAACCTCTTTCCAGAAATCTATTGGTATTGGATCAAGTATCTCCATAAAACGGATTATCTCTCAACGGTATTTTTAGCATCCCAAAACACGGGGAAGAATCGTTCCACCTCTTTTAACCTAGAAAATATAGTAAAAACTCCTTTATGTGGCAAGAAAAAACCACGATAGAAGATAAGAACAGGCAAATCTCACAAGCAGCCTAAGCGATTCCTCTTAGACGGAGACCCCACAAAACATTTCTACTTATACTTCAGACATCCTGACTTTTTAAACAAACCGTCCGTTCCCGCTTATCACCATTGCCCTTTAAGGCCGGTTTTTTAGTCCGGAACATAACCTCCCGCATTTGTGCTTGTCCATCAAATATCTTAAAATAAAACGCCCTGAAAGTTTAATAACTTGTACGTAAAAAACAAAAAAAGGGGTCGCGTTACCTGAAGGATAATAAGGTTCGTAACGGCCCTACTTTTTGAGCATGTTCAAGATGGGCTTTTCAACCGCCAGATATACAACTGCGGATAAAAATAAAGTTAAAAAAGTCACCCCCAGGGTAACGCCTCCAATTTGAAGCACCGAGATATTTTGCATCTTACCCGCAGAAGTGATTATTTTGTAAAGGGTCAGAACAATCATGTAGTGAAATAAATATACCGAAAATGAAAGCTGGGCCACGGGGTACCAGAATTTACAGGATAAAAAACGAATGATAAAATTTCCTGATTTTATTTGATACAGAGCGAATAGAATCATGAATGCAATCCCAAGACAAAATATGTTTCTAGCGGCTACGATATAGATCAGCATGAAACTTTGGCTAAAGTTGATTTCCGGATCGTGAAGGGGAATAAAAAGAATGACGGCATTTAGAACGACGGCTAAAATCATTATCACACTTGCCGTAATTGTTCTGTTCCTGAAAAAAGATACCAGCTTTTCAGAATAATAAACATGCAGATATGCTGAGATCATACCGCAAATCAAGGCACCGTACCGAGTATAGAAGTTTATGTACATTGACTCATAGTAATCTAAGCTTCCACCTGATAATCCTAAAAAGAAAAAATGATAAAACGGCGTTGACAACAAACTGTTATCTGTCCGGCAAAGAATAAACCGTACAATAAGGGAAATAAAAAAAAGAGAGATTAGACTTGCCAGTTTGTACCGGGTCTTAAAAAAAACAAAAAGCATGAATACAGGTACGACCAGATAGAACTGTCCTTCAATGGCAAGAAACCAGCTGTGAGGCATAAACATTTTTTTTGCCGGGAGAAAATTGTTGACAAAAAGAAGGTTTGTCCAAATTTTATTAAAGTGATGATCGCTGATTAAAAGAGAGAATGCAAATAGTGCCAAAACATAGGCGGGTGCAATTCTTGAAAACTTCCTGATGTAGAAACGTTTAATATCTAAAGTCTCACAATTTCTGAATTCCCGCATGAGCTGGCCGGCAATAAGAAATCCGCTAATAACAAAAAAAATATCGACCACAATATGGGCGTTCCAGATCCAGATTAAGTATTTAGGAAATGAGTTTAAATAATTTAAAAAAACATTTTCGCTAACAAAATATTGTGGAAGCCAAAAACAGTGAAAAACAACGACGTATAAAACCGCTACCGCTCGGCAGCCGTCAATAAACGCATAGTTATCTGAAGGACGGATAAAAAGTTGTTTTAAATTGTTCCGGATTGAAAAAGCTTCTTTTAAAATGATTTTGTTCATACAAAATATTTGCGATGATGAGACGAGAAAGGGTTTAAATGCTTTTCACAGAAGAAAAGAAGTTGATACTCAATTAGAAAGGAGTTGTGGAATTCTTTGATTTTAGTATCCGTCCAAATATTCTTTTCCAGGAAGGTGTTATTAACGCTTCTTTTCTTTTATCGTCAACAAATCTTTGGTAGCATTTTTCGGTAAACGCATTTGCCATCTTTTTGGAAAAAGGTGTTGGAATAACAAAATTGTCTGGCAGAGAAACACCAATATAGTCGAGTACTTTCACACAGGTTCCGTTAAAATCATTAATCATATCTTCATATTCAACCACAAGCGGTCTTATCCTGTTTTTCCTGAAAAACTTACACCATGAACTGTGTTGACGTTCAATAATTCTTATATCTTTTGAAATTTCAAAAAAATCATACTCGGGTTCTTTTTTCTCACCCAAATTGTTATTATCGGACACATGCCACAAATCCGTCTTATGTCCTTTCCATAATGATATCCCCTGCCGGACACGATCACGTCTGATTAAATAAATATACTTTGGTTCAGGCAAAATAGACCTTATCAGCGCCTTGCTTTTCAACTTTTCATCCCCAACAACTTTTTTCATAGTCTTCTCAAATCGCCTGTACATAAACCGGTGCATCTTCGTGCCAAAGATCCTGTTCGGCGTCATCGTATTCACAATAAGCGCCCTTATGAAACCATAATAATCAATATTTCCATTATCAACCATAAAATGAAGCAGATCATTAAAATGTTCATCCGGTCTTCCGGCAAGCCCTGTCTGAGAAAGCAAATCACAAAAAACGGTGCTGCCCGTCCGCTCCGTTGCACATATAATATAGCTTTTCTCCGGTATACAGGATTGTGTCTTTAAGATATCAACAGAGGGGGGCCATTGAGGAAAAGTAGTATCTATAGATTGCAGAAAGAAAAAATCATTATAAATTTTTATAACGGGGACAGTCTCTGAACCCATCCACGCCAGTGCTTTTCGAGCCAGGTTCTTTTCATCAGTAAAACTTGCTACAATAACTGCGCCGATATCACCTGAAAATTTCCAGTCTGTCCTTTTAACAGGGATGCCGGAAATAGAACCACAGGAACAATCATCATCCACAATCGCTATAATTTCAGGAGCAGGAACATTATTTATAAAACCAAGAATTTCCCTGACACACGTCTCCTCACCATACATGATGATTGATGAAACATGTTTCCCAAGGTATTCCCAAAACCGCGGCAACAACTCTCTTTGTCGTATCTGCATTTTTAATTTATTAAATTTGCATCCTTTGTCCTGACCCGAAAGGCGGGGTTTCCGCGAAACGCTGAAGTCAAAACAAACTGTGCATTTATTTTAAATATTTAAAAGCGGAGAATCCCGATGCATGACCTTAGTCCGGTACTGGGGCACCACAAAAGAATTCGGAGGAACATCCTTTTTAATTACGGCTCCAACCGGAATCAGAGAACCCCGACCGATAGTAACACCCATCGAAATGATAACACCCGCACCAATAAGAACTTCATCGCCAATCGTTATTTTCTTGAACAAATGGGGGGGCGGATGAATTTCCATAACAGAACCATCCTCCACAACCTGTTTCACATCAAGATTCTGTGAAACAATCTTTGTGCCTGTCGCAACCGAGCACCGTCTGCCGATTTCGATCTCCCCTGTTCCCAGGAGAACTGAATACGGACCGATAAACGAGTCATCACCAATTGTGATCTTACCACCGTAATTACAATACTCATGCCCCCCGCAATCCAGAAGCGCACCTTTGCCGATAAATACATTTTCTCCCAAAAAAAGATTCTGTCTGTGAACGATCTCCACATTGCTTTGAATCGTGACGGTGGGATACCTTCTTTCTACCTTATGAAGGTTTTTTAGATTTTTATAGTTATACTGAAACCGTTTAATCAGCCAGTTTAAAAATTCAAGTTTACGATTCATAACATTCACCCGGGATAAAACCTTAATATAATCCTGTTATTGACACTATTTAATTAACCGGCCGGCAACAAACGGCAGCTCCACCGTTCCGAGAGACTTTTTATATTTAAAAACACCTTCCATCCCCCCGCTTTTACCCAGATCATAATAACGGAATTTTTTTTCAACCGCATCCTTTATAATCTCAAGATCAATCATATTATTTGGACAACAGTTAAAATATTCTCTCAGGCCTGCTGCCTGCCAGGCATGGACAATCCCATTCCAGTAAAAAGCAACAAGACCTGCAATCATCTTGCCTTCTTTTTCAGCAACCCATATTTTTGCCCGATCCCCTGCGATTTCTGCTATATTGTGGAAGATCTCCTCCGGATAAGAAAAGATCGTCTTCTTTCCCCACCGGCTGATGGTTTCTGCATATATATCAAAATAGGCTTTCACCTCACTTTTTTCTATCGGCCTGACAGAAACGCCCAGCCTTTCCGCTTTTGTACAGCTCTGACGTGCCTTTTTGGTAAAATTTTTATAAACAGATTCTACTCCCCTGTCAAGGGAAAGTACCTGGGTAAAACTTTCCTTCTGCTTAAATTCAGGCGGTAAAATATATTTTGAAAATGGATTCGTACAGACACGCAGTTTTACATTCATGTCTTTCAGGCTTTTATAAATCAGCGCCTGCTGTTGAGAAGAGAGCTCTTTTTCTGAAACGATATTTCCGTATTCTCCAAAAGCAGAAGACTTGGCACGGTCCCTTTTTGTAAAAAACCCTCCAGAAGATATCCTGACAATCGGAAATATCGCTCTTACACCATCTTCAAAAATAAACCCCTTTGTAAAGATAGCATAATCTCTGAATGTCTTCTCGAGAATCTCATGCCATATCGGCGTATGGTAAAATGTGCTTTCAGGAGAACTCTCAACCACCTCCTCCCAAAAAGTAAAATCCGGTTTATCAATCACGTCCATTCCGATATCCCTCTGAGGCCGTGTCAGGCCTTTTGTATAAATTCAGCTAATATTTACATTTCGTTACGAATATAATCATCAATTGCATGCATGACATAATCCTGATCGTCATGACTAAGGTCATAAAAAAATGGAAGGCGGAGCAATCGACCGCTGACACTTTCCGTAACAGGCAGATCACCCTCTTTGGCGCCAAATTTTTTTCCAAAAGGCGATAGATGCAAAGACAAATAATGAAAGACTGCGAAAACCCCTTTGCTTTTCAAATAACTTATCAGCGCATTACGATGACCTTGATCCGGCAATAAAATATAAAACATATGATAACAGGAACCGCAATCATCGGGAATAACAGGCAGCCGCAGATAGCCTGCGTCTTCATATTTCTTCAAGCCATTGTAATATCGGGTATAAATATCTTTTCGGCGAACATCAATTTTTTCAACATACTCCAGCTGTGCATACAAAAAGGCTGAGCAAATTTCACTTAGAACATAAGAAGAGCCCACATCGACCCAGGAGTATTTATCAATTTCACCCCGAAAAAACTGCTGACGGTTTGTTCCTTTGTCACGGATGATTTCCGCCCGGTTAATCATTTCACTGTTGTTGACGGCAAGCGCACCACCTTCACCGCAGTTTGCATTCTTCGTTTCATGGAAACTAAAGCAGCCGAAATCACCAATACCACCAAGCGGCTTGCCCCTGTAAGTTGCATTGACGCCCTGTGCCGCATCTTCAATCACCTTGAGATGATGACAACCGGCGATATCCATGATGGTATCCATTTCGCAGCCTATACCCGCGTAATGTACAGGTACGATTGCTTTTGTTTTAGGTGTGATAACAGCTTCAATTTTCGATTCATTCAGGTTCAGGGTGTCTTCACGAATATCAACAAAAACCGGAACAGCGCCCATTCTTACAAATGCATTGGCCGTTGATACAAAAGTATATGAGGGCATGATGACCTCATCTCCCGGCTTAATATCGCATAACATCCCGGCCATCTCGAGAGAGGCTGTACATGACGGGGTCATTAAAACACAATTGAATTGATACTTGTTCTTAAAGAAATCCGTACATTTTTTTGTAAAGATACCATCTGAGGCAATTTGCCCTGTTTTAACCACCTGTTCAATATAAGACAGTTCTTTGCCAAAGATGAAAGGTTTATTGAAGGGAATTTCATGTTTCATTATATAACCTTAATGTCTGAATTCAACAATGACTTTGAGTAGAAAAAAGCGTATATCATTCTCAATTTTAAGAAGATAAAGTATAAAAATTGTGGCTCGGTGTGTCAAGATAAGATTCAAAACCTCTTTTGGTCCGAATTCTTTATTTTATCAAAAAAATTCAGGCCCTATCCTTCATCCTGTTTACATACAATGTGATTATAAAGCGGACACCCAGCTGATACTGTTTAAAATTCAGGCAGGGTATCTCCTGCAGCATCTAACAGCTTGACAAATAATATATATAATTTTATAAATTTATGGGTAGTAAATCGTTGTTTTAATAACTTTTTTTGGAGAAAGATATTGTCTTCTAACGAAAGAATCCTCGTTGTTGATGATGAAGACCTGGTAAGCGACATCATAGCAAGATGTCTTGAAGCTGAAGGCCATGACTGTGATATTGCAGACAGCGCAGAAGCCGCACTGGAATCTCTTGAAAAAGTTGAATATGCCCTGGTTGTCTCAGATATCAACATGCCGGGCAAATCCGGGGTTGAGCTTCTCGCTATAATTAAAGATCAGTATCCCGATGTTGCCGTAATAATGGTTACAGCTGTTGATGACCGAAAAATAGCCATACAGGCCCTGCAGCTGGGCGCTTTTGGATATGTTATAAAACCGTTTGACTTAAATGAGATGATAATCAATGTAGTTAACGCACTAAAACGACGTCAGCTGACTCTTGAGAGCAAAGAATACGAATCACGGCTTGAAAAAGAAGTAAAAGAACGCACCGCAGAACTGCATCATAGAGAAGACGAAATATGCTACCGCCTGACAGCTGCATGCGAATACCGTGATGAAGAGACCGGCTCACACAACCGGAGACTCGGGCTTTATGCCTCTGTGCTTGCAAAAAAACTGGGGTGGGAGCAAAAAGGAGTAGACGAAATAAGAGTCGCTGCATCAATGCATGATATCGGAAAAATAGGGGTACCGGACTCCATCCTTTTTAAACAGGGACGGCTTTCAGCGGATGAATTTAAGATAATAAAAACACATACGCTTATCGGAGCAAAGACCCTTTCCGAATCAGACATCTCTCTTCTGGACATGGCAAAGACCATTGCTCTTTCCCACCATGAAAAATGGGACGGGACCGGATATACCCAGGAACAAAAAGGAAAAGACATTCCCGAAGTTGCTAGGCTGGTCTCTATTATTGATGTTTACGACGCACTTGTCCATGACCGTATTTACAGACCGGCAATCCCTGAAACTGAATCCCTGTAAATAATGGAAAAAGACAAGGGCACACATTTTGACCCCGATATATTTGAAATGTTTCTTAAAGTACTGCCCCAGCTTAGAGACATAAGAATGCGGGTAACTGAAGATAAGTTATAAAAATTCTTCCAAAAGGAACGGCTCATAATTTTATTTTTCCATACCAAACATTCAAACCTATTTCATTAGCAATCTGCAGGGCTACCGTTTTTCACCACTTGCAAACAGGCTATACAAAGGAACTTTTCAATGGAACATCTACATGGTTTTGAACTATCTGACAGTCTGGAAATAACCGAACTGAAAACCGATGCAAAATTTTTCAGACACATAAAGACCGGGGCGGAGCTGATATCTCTTACCAATAATGATAAAAACAAGGTTTTCGGTATAACCTTCAGGACACCGCCTTCTGATTCCACCGGTATCGCCCATATTCTGGAACATTCCGTTCTGTGCGGATCAAGAAAATATCCGGTAAAAGAACCTTTTGTGGAATTGTTAAAGGGGTCTCTGCAGACATTCTTAAATGCCTTCACTTATCCGGACAAGACCTGCTATCCGGTGGCAAGCCAGAACCTTAAGGATTTTTACAACCTTGTAGATGTATATCTTGATGCTGTTTTTTATCCCCGGATAACACCGCTTATCTTCCAGCAGGAAGGCTGGCATTATGAGCTGGAAAAAGAAAATGATCCATTAACCCGTAAAGGTGTTGTATTTAATGAAATGAAAGGCGCCCATTCTTCGCCGGAGAGCATTCTTTACAACTCCAGCCAGCATTCTCTTTTTCCCGACAATACCTACAGCCTTGATTCCGGGGGAGATCCTAAAAAAATACCGGATCTTACTTATGAACAATTCAAAACCTTTCATCAAAATTATTATCACCCCTCAAATGCAAGAATATATTTTTACGGCGACGATGACTTTGAAAAACGTCTTGAACTTACCGATCACTATCTTAAGGATTTCAGCCGGGCAAAGCCCGATTCTGCGATCTCGCTTCAAGCCCCTGTGAATAAGCCCTCGAAAATAGAAAAATCTTTTCCAGCAGGCACTGAAAGCAAAGAGCAGAACAAGGGCATGGTCACCGTTAACTGGCTGCTTCCTGAAACCTGTGACTTGAAAACAAATATGGCGCTTTGCATGCTGGAATATATCCTTCTGGGCATGCCTGCATCGCCGCTGCGAAAAGCGCTTATAGACTCCGGACTGGGTGACGGTATTGCAGGAATAGGTCTTGAAAATGAACTGCGACAGATGTATTTCTCAACAGGGCTAAAAGGCGTTGCTATAAAAAATGCGGGGAAAACAGAAAACTTGATCATTCAGACCATTAAAGACCTGTCTCAAAACGGGATTGACAATAAAACCATTGAAGCCGCTTTGAACACCATTGAATTCAGGCTGAAAGAGAACAACACCGGCAGTTTCCCCCGGGGTCTTTCTCTGATGCTTAGAGCGCTTACGACCTGGCTCTATGATAAGGATCCCTTGAAAACACTTGCCTTTGAAGACCCGCTGAACCAGTTAAAATCAGACCTTAAATCCAATAAAAGATTTTTCGAAGAACTCATTTCAAAACACTTTCTGCAGACAAACCACCGGACAACCGTAATTCTTAAACCCGACTCTGAACTGGCGAAAAAAGAGAATGACGAGGAGCAGAAAAAGCTGCAAGCGATTAAATCAAAAATGACCGAAGATAAAATAAAAGCGGTGAAGGAAAATACCGGCAAACTTCAAAAGATGCAGAACACACCTGACACGCATGAGGCCCTGGCAACAATTCCATTTCTAAAACTGGAAGACATTGAGCGCAAAAACCAGCTGATTCCTTTTGAGCTTAAGGAAGAAAACGGTCTTAAGATCATTTGTCACGATATCCCCACAAGCGGCATCTTTTATACGGACATCGGATTCAACCTTCACCTGCTGCCGCAGAAATATTTACCTTACGTGCCTCTTTTCGGACGTGCACTGCTTGAAATGGGGACCCGAAAAGAAGATTTCGTATCCCTTTCTCAGCGGATAAGTCATAAAACCGGCGGGATCAAAACCGGACAGTTTGCATCATGCATAAAGGATTCAAAAGAAGCCGCAGTCTGGCTGCTGTTAAGGGCTAAATCCACCATGGAAAGAGTCCCTGATCTCTTTGAAATTCTATCAGACATCCTTATCACTGCAGAATTTGACAACAAACAGCGTTTTAAACAGATCCTCCTGCAGGAAAAAGCAAAACAGGAACAAAAAATAATACCGGGCGGACATCTGATCGTTAACAGCAGAATAAGGTCTCACCTGAACGAGTCGGACTGGGCAATGGAAAAAATGACCGGACTCAGCTACTTTTATTTCTTAAAAGAGCTTGAAAACATAATCGACTCTGACTGGACTACGATCCATGCGTCCCTTGAAGAAATACGTTTAATCCTGCTAAACAGATCGTCCATGGTCATAAATATAACTTCTGACAACAACCGGCCTGATCTTAAAAACCAGGTAATGTTATTTTCTAAGCTTCTCCCTGAAAAAGAATCAAAAAAAGTCACCTGGTCCCCTGAAGAACTTACTGAATCTGAGGGCATGATCATACCGGCACAGGTCAACTATGTTGGAAAAGGATCTGACCTTTATCACCTCGGCTATAACTACCACGGTTCTATCCATGTGATCACCCATTTCCTGCGAACCACCTGGTTATGGGAACAAGTAAGGGTCCTGGGCGGAGCATACGGGGCTCTCTGCCGTTTTGACAAATTCTCAGGTGCGTTTAGTCTTGTTTCATACCGTGACCCGAACCTGCTTGACACCTTAAATACTTTTGATAGAACCGCCCGGTTTCTTGCCGATCTTGAACTCGGAAAAGAAGAGCTCACGAAAAGCATCATAGGGGCCATCGGTGAAATTGACGGCTATATGTTTCCGGACACAATGGGCCTGGTATCCATGCAGCGTTATTTAAACGGAGCAACGGATGCGTCAAGACAGATCATGCGTGACCAGATACTGGCAACTACGCTTGACGATTTTAAATCCTTTGCAGACATCTTAAACAGTTTTAAAGAAAAAAGTATTGTAAAAGTACTGGGGTCAGAAAGCAGTATAAACAGTGCCAATAAAAACAAGAAAGACTTTCTTAAAACATTTAGTGTGTTGTAACAGAAATCTTTAAACTTTAATTCATAAAATAAAAAAGAGGAGTACCACATGGACTTTGAACTAAAAAAACTCCCCGACTACAGCGGCGTAAAAGGCCCGCTTCTGCTTATCATCCTTGACGGTTTTGGTATCTTTAGAAAAAAGTCGGATAAGTACCCCGGAAATGCAATTGATATTGCACAGCCGAAAAACATTATGAAACTTCTTGAAAATGAGAAAATAGTTACCTGTCTAAAAGCACACGGCACAGCCGTAGGCATGCCGTCAGACGACGACCAGGGGAACAGTGAAGTCGGCCATAACGCAATGGGCGCAGGCCGGGTATTTGCCCAGGGCGCAAGTCTCGTGGATAATGCGATCAACACCCGAAGCCTTTTTGAAGGCAGCACCTGGAAAGAAATGATTGACAATGCGTTAACCAACAAAACCCCGGTTCACCTGATCGGGCTTATATCCGATGGAAATGTCCACAGCAACATCTCTCATCTTAAGGCCCTCATAAGAGAATGTGACCAAAGAGAGGTGGAAGAGGTATATGTGCATGGTCTGCTTGACGGAAGAGACGTTCCGCCTTTAAGCGCATTGCGCTATTTTGGCGAAATCCAGGATTTCCTATGGTCCTTAAGAGTACAGGCCTTAAAGGACCATAAAAAAAGGCGCTACTTTATTGCCTCCGGCGGCGGCCGCATGGTAACCACAATGGACCGATATGAAGCTGACTGGCGTATTGTGGAAAGAGGATATAATGCCCATGTGCTGGGCGAAGGCCCATTGTTTCCCGACGCCCTAACCGCAATAGCAAAGATGAGGGAAGAACATTCGGAAGAAGACCAGTACCTGCCCCACTGGGTAGTACAGGACCCTGAACATCCGGATAAACCATTAACCGAAATAAAGGATAACCATAACGTCATATTTTTTAATTTCAGAGGTGACCGTGCCCTTGAGATCAGCCGCGCATTTGTTGAAAAAGAGTTTAAGGGGTTTAACCGGAAAAGATTTCCTAAAGTTCTTTTTGCCGGGATCATGGAATATGACGGTGACTTGCATATGCCGCCCAAATATCTTGTTACACCGCCTGCCATTGAAAGAACCGTTTCAGAGTACCTGGCAAAAAACAATATTTCCCAGTACGCCATAAGCGAAACTCAGAAATTTGGACACGTCACCTACTTCTGGAACGGAAACAACTCCTCAAAGTTTAGTGAGGAAAATGAAGAATGGGTAGAGATCGAATCAGACCGGATCCCTTTTGACCAGGCACCGGCAATGAAAGCACAGGAAATAACCCGGGAACTGGAAAAAGCCATGGCCTCCGGAAAATATAAATTTCTGCGCGTAAATTTCGCTAACGGAGACATGGTGGGACACACCGGGTCTCTTGAAGCCGCAGTAAAAGCTGTGAAAGTCGTGGATGAAGCCGTAGGGCACCTGGTCGCCATAACAGATGAACTGGAAGGAACCATCATTATTACAGCTGACCATGGCAACTGCGAACAGATGATCACCGTAAACAAAAAAACGGGTGCGCCGGTACAGGGAGCCGGAGGAACGTTTGAACCAATGACAAGCCACACCCTTAACCCTGTACCGATTATGATCAGAAGTCCGGATATCAAACATTTTGAACTCAATGAAAAGCTGGAAGAACCCGGGCTGGGTAATCTTGCTGCAACAATACTGATGCTCCTTGGATTTGAAAAACCGGAGGACTATCTGGGATCGTTGATCCGGATAAAAAAGTAGACAATTATATTCTAAGTTGAAATCAGGTTTTTTATAGTGTATATAGAAACATTAGCAGAAGCTGTTATTTGAATAAAAAAAGCACTTAATATTATTAAACAATACAAATTCTATATTCATAGAGGAGCAGATCATGGCAGAAACGATTGTTTCCAATTTTAAATTAAAAGGAAGAGAGATACTTTCCTCTTATGCCGCATTCACCCTCGAAGGTGAAATGACAGCTAAAGTCCACCGGGGCAAAGAAAGCTTTACCCTTACCGAACATAACGGAATTGCAAAAGGAACATCCGACGGTGAGGCAGAGGCTATTTATATTCCAAATGACCAGGCAATAAGATCCATCAAAAAGAACATCGAGCCGCTCCTTCCTAAAAAAGTTGTTATTAATAAACCCCAGGATATCCTTGATGCCTGTGAAGAATTTGATCTAAAGCTTGTTGAAAAGGCAGGACCCAATAAAAAAGTCTGGGGCGGGAACGCATGCCTGGCCGCTTCAACCGTATTTTTCCAGATCCTGCTTAAAGCTTCCGGTTATAAAGCCTGGCAAATGCTTAAACCAAAGGGAGGGCTTAAAACTTTTTACCTGCCGAACATTGCTTTTAACATGGTCTGCGGCGGAGAACATGTGCCCGGAACAAAACAGGACATTCAGGAAATGTTCTTTTTAGCCATGAATGAAAAATCAGTCAAAGGCGTATTTACGACCGGAATAAAGTTTTTCAAACAGTTTGAAAAAAATCTTGTACGCGATGGTCTGCCAACCGGAACGGCAAAGGAACGCGGCTTTGTTTTTCCGGTAAAAGATAATTTCGAAGGACTGCAAAGAATAAAGGAATGCGCAAAACAGCTGAAGCTGAAAAATACAGACTGGGCACTCGGAACGGACAATGCATTTTCCGAACTGCAGAAAACAGACATCCTGCGCAAAGAAGGAAAATATGACATGCGCTTTTCAGGAATGGGCATTAAAACCCGCCAGCAGCTGATAAACTTTAACTGGAGCGTGGTAAAAAGCTCGCCCAATTTTGTAACCATGGAAGATCCGGGAAGTGAAAGCGATCCTGAAGCACATCGTCTGATGACCGGAAAATATGGAAACCGCGTTCAGATCGTAATTGATGATGCAGCCGTTACCCAGATGCGCTTTATTCTCCCTTTTCTGGCTTCACCGGATCGCAGCAAAAGATGCGGAAACTCCGTCCTCATCAAACTTAATCAGGCCGGAACATTTACTGAAACAAGGCTGGCTACTGAAATCGTGCTTGGACTGGCGGATGTCAAGACCGTTGAAAAGTTCCTCATTGCCCGCAAAGACCTTAAAATTGTCCTTGATCAGCTGAAAGACCTGGGGATCGATTCCTTAAGGGAAGCCATTGCAAACATAAAAAACAGTGGGTTCACAGCCTTCTTTTCACACCGTTCAACAGAAGGAACTTCAGAATTTTTACCCTACATGCCGCTGATGTACGGTGCGGTATCCAGAAAAATATGGTTCAAAGCAGGCGCACCAAACGGTGAAAGAAATCTTCAGAACTACAACCCTCTTATCCGCGCAGAAGAAGAAATGCTTGAAAAGAAGATCAAGACTGTTGTCGCCGGCTTCAAGGGACTTCCCGATGAAGTCGTTATCCCAGCCTTAAAATAAGTTCCTAACCCTGATGGACTGAAATGTTTCAGTCCATCAGGCTCCATATACTTAAAGCATTAAGGAGATTTACGATGGCCAAACATCAGATCAACTGGCAGATACATCGTAAAGGCTATGATGTAGAAGCTTTAAAAGCATCCATCCTGTGCAACCTTGAATACCGGCTCGCAAAAGACCAGTACAGCGCAACAAATTATGACCGTTTCTTAAGCACCGCTTACTCTATCGTCGAAAGACTGGTAGAACGCTGGATAGTCACACAGCAGACTTACCATAATAAAAATCCGAAGAGGCTCTATTATTTTTCCATGGAATACCTCCTGGGGAAATCCCTGGAAAACAGCCTGATAAACCTTGGCCTGTATGAGATATGCAAAGAAGCGCTTGCAGAGTTGGATTTGGATCTCGAAGAGATCCGCAATTACGAAGCAGATGCAGGGCTTGGAAACGGCGGCCTTGGAAGACTTGCCGCCTGTTTTCTCGACTCTATGGCAACCCTGTGTTATCCGGCTCAAGGATACGGGATAAGATATAATTATGGTCTTTTCCACCAGAAAATAGTGGGCGGGCATCAGGTTGAAACAACAGACAACTGGCTTGCCCTGCCTTCACCCTGGGAGATCGAAAGGCCCGAATATAATTTCAAGGTCCGGTTCGGCGGAAAGGTGGACCATCTTAAAGATGCTTTCGGACGGGAAAAAGCCAACTGGTACGGCGGCGAAGAAGTTTTTGCCATGGGTTACGATATCCCCGTCCCCGGCTATGATGTAAACAACGTAAACACCCTGCGCCTTTGGTCTGCAAGAGCCTCCGAGGAATTTAATTTTAAGTCTTTTAACATCGGCGAGTACATATCAGCCTGTGAAAAAAAACTAGTAAGTGAAAACATTACAAAGGTTCTTTATCCCAACGACAACTTCTTCGAGGGAAAAGAACTTCGTCTCAAGCAGGAATACCTGCTTGTGTCGACTTCCCTCCAGGATATCATCAGGAGATATAAAAAAGACAATACTGACATCAGAAACCTTCATAATAAAGTTGCCATTCAGCTTAACGATACACACCCTGCCCTTGCCATCCCCGAACTCATGCGCCTGTTAATCGATGAACATGAGATAGACTGGAAAACCGCATGGATCATTACCACACAGACCTTTGCGTATACCAACCATACGGTTATGCCTGAAGCCCTTGAGGAATGGCCGGTAAAACTTATTGAAAAACTTCTTCCCCGTATCCTTGAAATAATATACCTGATCAATCATAACCTGGTCCATGATATCTCTGTCGCTTATCCGGGAAACAAAGACCGTATTACATCCATGTCCATTATTGCAGAAGAAGGCGACAAACGGGTAAGAATGGCAAACCTTGCCGTAACCGGAAGCCATTCTGTAAACGGCGTTGCAGAGCTCCACTCCAAACTTGTCAAAGAAAAGTTGCTTAAAGACTTTTATCATATGTGGCCGGACAAATTTAACAATAAAACAAACGGGATCACCCCAAGGCGGTGGATGAAAATTGCCAATCCGGCTCTTTCAGAACTGATTACCGAAGTGGTGGGGGATGGATGGCTTAAAGACCTTGATCGCCTACGCGGCCTTGAAAAAGTTGCGGATGATCCCGAATTTCAAAAGAAATGGCAGGACATCAAACTGTCCTGCAAACAGAATCTGACCAAAAGCATATGGAATGAGGAATGGCTTGAGATCCACCCTGCGACAATGATTGATGTTCAGGTGAAGCGCATCCATGAATATAAAAGGCAGCTTTTGTTCGCACTTTTTATGATAGCAAAATATATTGAGCTCAAGGAAGATCCTTCCTCCCGTATTGTCCCCCGCACATGCATTGTGGGTGGCAAGGCTGCCCCGGGTTATGACAGGGCAAAACTTATCATCAAGTTTATCAACAGCATCGCAGAAATCGTAAATAATGACGCCACCGTCAGTTCATATCTCAGAGTGCTTTTTCTTCCCAACTACAGAGTGTCGCTTGCGGAAAAGCTTATTCCTGCCGCGGATCTGTCAGAACAGATCTCAACGGCTGGGAAAGAAGCATCCGGAACAGGCAATATGAAATTTGCATTAAACGGTGCGGTCACCATCGGAACGCTTGACGGAGCCAATGTGGAGATCCTTGAAGAGGTGGGAGATGATAATATTTTCATCTTCGGCCTCACCGAAAAAGAGGTCACCGACCTGAAAAACAGCAATTATGATCCTAAAAAATTCATTGAGAAATCACCGATTCTTCAAAAGGTCATGAACCTTATCGGCACCGACTTTTTCTGTCCCGACGAACCCGGCCTTTTCCGCCCGATCTATGATGAACTTTTTCATAATGACGAGTACCTCTTAATGGCTGATTTTGACACTTATATCGCGGCTCAGGCTGCTGTTGAAAAAGCATATAATGACAAGGCACTCTGGACAAAAATGTCCATACTGAATGTTGCCCGCTGCGGAAAATTTTCAAGCGACAGGACCATTGCTGAATACGCAAATGACATCTGGGGCATTGACGCTTTACCCGTTTCTTTAACAGAAAGACAGGAATAAACTTCACCCAAAACCTGTTTTGTCTTTCTTTAGGTCACTTTTCATGTGTGACCCCTATTTTCTCTATTCTCTCTGAAATTCTCTCACGCCGCTATCAGAGCAAAGACAAGGATAAACCTTGGGTGTTTTGGCATAGGTACTGGAGCAGAAAAAAAATAAATGGGTTGAAGGGCCATTAAAAGCAGAAAAAGACTTCTTAGGTCTTTATGTAATAAGGTCAGTGTTAAGCCTTTTTGTTTTCATGCCCTAAGACATTTTTGGGCTTCTGTTCTTGATAATGCTAATGTGAATATTGGTTCTATCCAGCGTATACTCGGACATGAGAGAACAACAACAACAGAGATTTATCTGCACTCAATAGGCGAGTCAGAACGAGAAGCCATGAATGTTTTTGAGAAGATTACAAAAAAGTCCCATACCAAGTCCCATACTTTAAAACCATAAAAAAAGAGCAGTCAGAGCCAATGCTCTAACCACCCTTTTTCTCTTAGCAATTTGGTGGAGCTGAACGGGATCGAACCGTCGACCTCTTGACTGCCAGACTCCCACTCTAAATCGTATAACTATATGTAAATTCTTTCAATTTCAGAAATAAACCGCCAAATATTTTCTTGAGTTCTGGCCCATAACACCCTGATTTTCCTTAATCACATGAAATTTTATTTGGCGATTTTCAACCCCAATTCTCCCCTTCAATACCCCGCTCGCCTTAAATACTACCACTCTTCTCCCGTCCAGAACCATAGTTTCCCCTGTTTGAGGATTGCGGCCATTGCGGGATTTCTTTTCTCTCACAGTCCAGATACCAAATCAGTGTACAATAAAAAAAGAAGTGATTAGAGTCAATCTTCTACCCATTTCAATTTTCTTTATTTCTCTGATGGGCCACCAGAAACTCGAAACCCAAACCTACTGATTAAGAGTGACAAAGAAGAGTAGGGCTGGTTTTACCTGTTGTTGCTTAGTGTTTGTTCTTGCTTCTAAAACAGAAAAACAGGGGGTAGCATCTTACATGGTGTAACCCCCTGTTTTCTGTTGTCTACTTCACAATTTACTTCACAGTCGAGAGCTTACTATTCTGTTCCTTTTCAAAAAATATCACATATTATGGTCAATTTTTTTTGAAATATTAACAAAAGTGGATTGACTTTTTTTCGTGTGGTACTATAATTACCATATGTGGTAAATAAATTACCACGTCCGTAACTAGAAGTAAACTTTTCACACCAAACCAGCATAGATGAGTTAATAAGATAGAGTAAAAGATAGCGTTGTTAAATAACAACCTAAAAAAGGAGGAAGAGTTATGTTTGGTGAATATATTAAGAAAAAGAGGTTAGAGAACAACCTATCATTAAGGGAGTTTTGCAAAAAACTCAACGAAGATGCGAGCAACTGGAGTAAAGTAGAAAGAGGAATACTGTCCCCACCACAAGATGAACAGAAACTGGAAAAAATTGCTCAGATAATAAAAATCAAAAAAAAATCAGCGGATTTTCAAAAACTTACTGATTTATCATCGATAGATGCTGGAAAAATCCCAGAATACCTCATGACAGATAAAAAAGTCATGGAAACATTGCCTGTTTTTTTGAGAACGATTGGAAGTGTAAAGCCCACTCCGGAAGAACTGGAAAAACTAATAACTCTTATTAGAAAAGAAAGATAGACTATTGACAGACTACTCTTTTTTTAAGTGTAAATATTTATCAAAGAAAGATTTGAGAGCTGAGGCCGAAAAATTTAGAGAACAGTATTGGCCAAACGGTGTGTTGCCAGTGAATATGGAAGAGATTATTGAGGCTAAGTTAGATTTAGATATAGAGCCGTTACATGGAATTTCAGAGTTAATTAATATAGATGCATATCTAAAAAGCGACCTTTCCGGAATAGTTGTCGATTATAAACAATATATGGATAACGAAAACAGATATGAACGCAGGTTAAGATTTTCATTTGCTCACGAAACAGGACATTATGTTTTGCACGACTACATTTTTAATAATTTTAACATAGATAATCCAAAAGATTATTATGACTTTATTATAAATGCACCAAAGGAAGATTATAGATACTTTGAATACCAAGCAAATGAGTTTGCGGGCAGGTTACTTGTTCCAAAAGAAGAATTAATTGAGGTTTTGGGAGTAGCCTGTGATGCAATTAAAGAAAAAGGGGATGAACAGTTTTTAATTAACACAGACAAGGATATTGTTCTTCTGGGTTCTGCACCAAAATTATGCAGACCTTTTGGTGTTTCTGAAGAAGTTATCATTCGGAGAGTTCGAGAAGAAGGATTGTTAAAACATATTAAATAATCGCTAAATCATAACTGCTTTTTTCACCCTCTCAAATTGTCTTAGAATAATTTTCAAACAACACTCTTTTCACATAATCATTTCGTTTTAGTTCGGTAAGCTTCTTATAGAACCCTAATCTGTCATCCACCGAACCTTGTAAAAGAGCATCAACTGCTTTATTAAAGACGAACCGTTTGTTGGATTCAGTATTATCTCTTGTATGAACCTTCCGCAGTTCTTTATCTTCCTTCAATTGGGTGGAAATTTTGAGTAGAGTAACGAAAGAATTAAACTTTGTAAAAAAGCTTGACATAAGTAACATCGACATGATAATGTTACTTAAGATAATAAAAGAAAGTTAGATTAATAATGAGCAAAAACAAAAAAGAACCCAAATCGCTTCTTGAAAAATTTCTTTTCGATAAGAGGTTTAACTATTCGGAACCTCAAAAGAAAGACATTCCAAGAGGCGACCCCATTGGCTTTTCTAAACAAAAGTATTTTGCAAGTCTGTTACTGCTTACAAATTTGAAACAAAAACAAATTGCTGAAACACTAAAAATATCCCACGGTGTCTTGCGTAAATGGAACACAGAAGAAGATTTTAAGGCTATGGTTGATAAACACTGTCAGGAATTTTTAAAGATAGTTCTAGAATTTATTAATAAAATTGTCGAGCACAGCCAAAAGCAAACAGACGAATGGAAAAAAAGTGATTTGAGCCATTCCTTTTCTGAATTTATGAGGAAGAATGATGATAATGAAATTTTACGAAATCATGCTTTTTCAGATAGCAAAGGATATAGTAAGAAACTCCTGAATACTTTTTCAAACTGGATTAAAGAAAACGAGTTTAATTCTTTGGGTATTGAAAACCCCAATTATGCCTCTAGAATGGAGAAATATTTCTGTATCAATGGATACATTCTTAGGTTAAACCCTCTTGACCGTTTAGGTAGGGAGGTAATGAAAAGTATAGATGAAAAAATGCTAGGTGGGGCAATTTCTTCATTAGAAAGCATTCTATCATCTAATAAACGAATAACCAAAAACCAGAGAAAACAAATGCAAATAAATTTAGAAGTAATTAAACAGATTACCACAAAATGATTTTTTTTATAAACATTAGTAACATTTACAAACTAATGTTACCGTAGTTTTGAAATTATAAAATGGAATTTAAAACTAACAATAACCACTAAAACCGAAACTAATAGAACTTTTTAATCAGAATTGAAAGAACGATTATGTCAATAAAACATACAGTCAGAAAAGATGGTAATGGTGGAACAAAAAAAATATCTTTGACCCCAATGAAAGCAATCAGAAATCATTGTGTGGAGTGCATGGGATTTAGCATATATGAAGTTAAGAGCTGTACGAGCATTTTATGTCCATTGTTTCCATATAGGACAGGTCATAACATCAGCAGACAAGGAATCGGCCAAAATAGAGAAAAAAATGCTAGTAGAGTAGCCATTAAAAAGAAAAGAGACAATGGGCAGAAAGAAAAAAGATAAATCATTACCGTTTGTTATGGTAGAGAAGTGGATTATGAATACTTCTGCGTGGAAAGAATTAAAAGGCTCGTCTGTTAAGCTTTATCTTTTTTTACGCTCTAAAACTTGTGGAGACGTTGATACAGCCAAAACAAAAATATTTGAGATGCCCTATTCAATTATGGAAAAAGAGGCTGGTTTAGCACGGTCAACAATACGCAATTCATTAATTCAGCTTGAGAACATGGGTTTTATTGATTTAATTACAAAAGGTGGTTTAAGAAGCGGTGGATTAAGCTGCAATGAATACGCCATGTCTAAACGCTTCATAAATTATAAAAAAGATAATTTTGAAAAAGGTGAAATGAAAAAAGAAAAAGGTGTTTTTGGTTGGGGATTTGGTGCTGGTTGGAAGAAAAAACAAAAGGCAAGTATGAAAATCATATCAGCTTGATATGAAAATCATACTTGTAGGAAAAAGGATTATTTTACACCAAATGTCTACAAGTATGAAAAACATACCAGTAGTTCTATTTGCCTAGTATGAAAAGCATACTCTCTAAAGAATATGCCAATATCAGATGTTTATTTTTTCTTATTAACCAATTGTGTCTGTAACACTTTTAAATCATGAAGCACATCAGGGTGCTTAACCATTTTAACAATAAACCTATATTCATAAGGCCCAAGCCATGCACCGTTATAAAACTTATCAGAAATATGTAAATGAATATCAGAACCTATCAACAATGCTGTCTTGTCTGGGTACAGATAGATAATGTTATGCCCTATGTTGTTGGCAAACAGGGAGTTAAAATTGCGCCATAGATAATTAGTTTTGCTAACCTAAAATTGACCCATTTACAGCATAAATGCTAACCGAA
>CAYLYF010000060.1:0-16532 GCA_964387595.1 uncultured Thermodesulfobacteriota bacterium
ATTTTTGTAACAGGAGAGGTGTTTTTTATTGACATTGACCTTTTAATGGGTGCCATTAAGTTAAATCTGTCCGTTGTTCAGATAAAAATTGATAATAATAGCTTTCCAGCGTTGATCAGCAATTCTGAGTGTTACCTCTTGTCCTTGAACAGGTCAGTGTCAGATTAAATCTCGTCCCTGCCACAAGGTCTGTCCGGTCAAATCCAGACTTTCACACTTAGCTACACACAGAGGTCTCCAAGGCTGTCAATAAGGTAGGTGGGCTTAACCCCAAGTTGATCGCTTTTTGTTTTACTGTAGCTTACAAATGCCGTATCGATTCCCGCGCTTATTCCGCACTGAATATCAAAAATTGAATCTCCTATAAAAACAGATTCTTCTTTTACCGCACCCAAAAGAGACATTGCCTTAAGTGCCGGTTCTGGTTCCGGCTTGTGCTTTTCAGTCTCATCCGGTGTGATTATAATTTCAAAATACTCATATATTCCAGTCTCTTTCAAAAAGATGGAAAGGGAATTGATCTTTCTTGAGGTAACAATAGCCAGTCTTTTGTTTTTTTCTTTTAAAGCTTTGAGAGCCTCTTTGACTCCGGGAAAAGGCTTAAGATAATCTTTATATATTGAAAGCTGAAAACGCATATGTTCTTTCTGCATTTCATTATATTGTTCATCTGATAAAACACCCAGATGAAGTTCAAACTGACTACGAAGGGTCATGCCGATACTTTTTATGATCTCTTCTTTTGGTTTTTTCATATTGCCGTATTTATCAAGACTGTAAATAAAACACTGGCAAATAAGTTCTGTGGTGTCAAAAAGGGTGCCGTCTGCATCAAATAGATAGTAGGTGTAATCTTTCATTAATGAATTCCCGTCATAGAATAAGTATTAACCGAGTATTGTAGACTTTTATTGCCTTTTCCGCAAGCCGAGATTTTTATTGACAAGTTTAGAGGTTAAAAGATAGTTTAAAAAAATAAACCCGTCGGATAATATCTCTTTTTTTTTAAAAACTTAATTTAAATGTCTTCTATTTTGTGTAAAAAATTCATTTCAAATATTTTCAATCTTTCAGTATTTTTTGTTCGGACAAAAATACTGAAACAAAGAGTACCTCTTCTTGCAAGTTTCAAGCTGCTTTATCAGTGCAACCTTTCCTGCCGGATGTGTCCTTACCATTTAAGAAAGAATGAAGAAAATTCCCGAACCAGTTTTGACGCTGCAATAAAGGTAATCGACCGGTTAAAAGAACTTGGCTGTCAGATCATTGTCTTTGAAGGTGGCGAACCGCTTCTGTGGAAGGACGGGTCACATACTTTTTCTGATCTGGTCTCATATTCAAAAGATAAATTTCTATGCACAGCGATTACTACGAATGGAACCTTTCCCCTTGACGTTCCGGCTGACATTATCTGGGTCAGTATTGACGGAACAAAAAAGATTCAGGACAGGCTGAGGAGCAACTCTTTTGACCGGGTTCTTCATAATCTCAACAACACCACTCATCATAAAGTCTTTATTCACTTCACGGCAAACAGAGAAAATCAGCATGACATGGAACCCCTTTTTATCGCACTTAATAAAATAAGCCGTGTAAAAGGAATAACCCTTCAGCTGGTCTACCCATATAAGCAGGGAGAAGAAGACCTTTCCCTTTCTTATAATGAACGAAAGACTGTTATTGAAAAAGCTATAGAATTAAAAAAATCCGGTATCCCTGTTTTAAATTCCGCAAGCAGACTTAAAGCCATGATCGATAACACCTGGAAATGTCATGACGGCATTCTTATAAATGTGGATCCTGATGCCTCGATTACTTCAGGGTGTTATGTTAAAAATCGAGGAGAAATATACTGCAAAGACTGCGGCTTTACTCCGGTGGCAGAAGCATCGGGCGCGCTTGATCTTTTGCCGGGTTCGATCCTTGCCGGCTGGAAAATATTTTTGAAAAACTACTAATATAATACCTTCATTAATGTTTTAGGGGTTTCAATAACCTATGGATAATAAAATCTTCACCATACCCTCTTATAAGGGTACGACGGTTCAAGGTTAACGGACCATCAACAACAGACAAAAACCCGATAAATGCCTAGGATGCGTGTTTCGCGTTGCAGACTAACCCCGAACCTTAAAATTCATAACCGAATACAAAAAAGAGACGGTATTGATGTTTGAAATATACAGATTACTTTTGCTTTTATAATTTTGTTTTTTACTTGAAACCTGGAACCCTTTTTTTAACAAACCATGTCTTCTGAAATGTCTGCCGTCCAAAAATCAAATCAGTGGCCAAAGCGCCTCAACCTGATCATTCTTTTTTTCACCAGCAACCTGATCTGCTATATGGACAGGGTCAACATCTCCATAACCGCGCCTCTGATCATGAAAGAATATAACTGGGATGAGGCTACCCTTGGTATTATTCTATCCTCATTTTTTCTCGGTTATACGCTGCTGCAGATCCCCGGAGGCTGGCTGGCTGACCGTTTTGGCGGAAAAAAAATTCTGACCATAGGTGTCCTGTGGTGGTCTCTGTTCACCCTAATCACACCCCTTGCCAGAACCGTAACGGGAATGGCATCTGTAAGAATATTAATGGGTCTGGGAGAAGGGGTTAATTTTCCTTCCATTCAAAGCATTGCCGCACGCTGGGTACCTGCCGGTGAACGCTCAAGGGTAATGGGTTTTATTCTGTCCGGTATTTCGCTGGGCAGCATTATTGCTTTTCCTTTGGCAACCCTGATCATGACAACGCTTGGGTGGCGCTGGGTTTTTTATTTCTTTGGTCTGCTGGGTCTTGTCTGGTGTGCTTTCTGGGTTTGGCTGGCGGTAAACACACCCGAAGAACATAAAACAATTCACCCGGACGAGCTTGAAACCATTTTGGCAAACAGGCCCGAGCTTCCTCCTGTCAAAAACGTTCCCTGGAAAGAGATCCTGTCCAAAGCACCGGTCTGGGCGCTTGTTATTAATCACTTCTGTGTCAGCTGGGGCTTTTTTTTGTTTCTGACCTGGCTGCCCACCTATTTGATCAAGGCCCATGGTTTTTCAATTAAAGAGATGGGGCTTTATTCCATGCTTCCATACATTACCATGGTAATCGGCAGTAATGCCTCCGGGTGGGCGGCAGATTACTTCATCAAACGATATGGCAATATCACCTTTGTCCGAAAAACATTCCATACCATTTCTCTTGTGGGGGCCAGCATGATGCTGATCCTGCTGGCTCAGGCAACCGATAAGGTAACCGTTATACTGCTGCTGTCTTTGTCTCTCGGCCTGATGTCAATGACCGGCAGCACAACCGGACCCAACTCAATGGATATTGCACCACGGTATTCCGGAATCATTATGGGAATGCAGACAACGGCAGGTAATATTGCCGGAATAATCGTTCCGCTGGTTGTGGGCTGGATCGTATCAACAACACAACGGTGGGATCTGATCTTTTATATCGCTGCTGCTATTATGCTCTTTGCAGCTATCGTGTGGAACCTGTTTGCAACAGGAAAACAGGTGCTTGAGTAATTACGCAGGCCTAAAAATGGCTGGACTTCGATGGGTCTCCGAAGACGACCGTAGAAAAATGGGGCCCCATTTTGACCGTGCCGCCGGAATAGGTGTTTTTGTGGACTTGAGGCGACGCAGGTCTGATTCCCGACAGATCGGGACCATTGTGGCGCCGACCGCAAAAAGACCCATTATAAGGAAATCCCGTTTTACGGGGCCGGTCAAAGGGTGCCTTTTCTTTGGTACTTGAGTCACCCAATACCGGGTGACCGCTACAGCTCTTTGGAGAAGTGAAGAGTGTAACATTCGCCAAGGCGAATCAAGTAAAAGAAAACCCTTTATTCAAAAAACACTTACTCTCCCCTAAAACAAAAGCTATTTGAGGCTTGCGGCTGAAAACCGTGTATTTATAAAATAAGACGGTTTAAAAAACGAGATCAAAAACCCTGCGGGTTCTTTCTTCTCCAAAGACATCGATCATAAACGGATATCCGGGATCGTTTGCTTTCATCAGCTCTCTTGCCGCCATTTTCCTGTTTAAGCAGTATTCCTGCTCTTTTTTATCAGCAACCGGAGCAGCCTGCTGGATAATCCCGATATATGAATTAATATATTCAATAGCTGCCTCCGGCACCCTTGAAATTCCTTCATCTGAAATCATGGCAACCCGGTTAAACGGAGAAAGCGTATATACTGTCTTTGAAGGAAGATCGATTGCTTTATCAACTACGGTGTCGCCAAAAAAGTCCAGAGCCTTTGACTTTAGCCCGCAGAGATTTTCAAGATACTGATCAGCATACCGGGGACGCACAACAATATCATCCAGGGGGATAAAGTCAAAAACCGGCACGTTCATAACAGACGGCACAATGGTAAGGTTACACCACAGAACCGGAAAATTGTATTTATCATCAGGCCAGGCCAGTACTGTTGCTTCTATCACACCGGATTCAAAAATATTGATGGTACAAAAAACAATTTTTTCTAGTTTGTCTGCTTTATAAACGTCGATAATCAATCAAACCGCCGTCTGTCTCTATTTTGTTTATATCCCAACTATATTAAGCTGTTTTACGTGGGCTTAATAAGAAAAACTTTTTCGGAGGCAAGGTTATGAAAGTAAATAAAATTTACGCTTTCCGGCTTTTTTTATTTTTATTGCTGTTTTTTTATTATTACGCACAGCACCCTGCAGAGCAGATGATCAGTGCGACAATCCCAAAGGCGGCTGTCCCGCCTATTTTGGCGTGCCTACCGGCGGTTTCTTTGAATTTAACGAAAGTTTTTTGAAAGATACGGATGATAACATTGACGGATATGTAACCACAGAACCCCTTGCCATTCAAAGTATGCGTCTTAAACACATTAATGATCCGGCCTATGATTTTCGCCGGTTAAAATGGGAAAACCGGCTGCCGGAAAAGTGGGATGAGATGAACAACATTGATGATAATGTGTATCCCGAAGATGACGACAATATCAACCGGCTCGGGTTAACCGACTACCTTTATCTTCCCTTTGGCGATGACTGCAACATCAACCTCTTTGATTCCGGCTGCGCTGAAGTTGATCCCAACGGCGAACGGCAGACCTTTCTGGCCGAGTCCTGTCCCGAAGGGTTCTTTGAGGGCTTAAGCGAGGACAACCGAACCGCTGTCCGGATGCTTACAGCCTGATGATGCCTTTTGCCTGGGAGCTTGAACGCACGCCGCATAACGAGTATAACCGCTACGGTTTTTTTACCCCCGGACCCAACTGGCTTCGGATCTTAAACCCTGTTGTTGTTATCAAGGATTCGGACAATACTTCCGCTGACCCGTACCTTGAGCTCAGGTTTCCGCTTTTCGGAGTCTATAATCCCCTTGGCTGTGCAAAATGGTATTACCAGAACCATGCAGGAAGGACCTTTTCCGAAAGTGATGTTTTACAGGTTTTCCATTATAGCGATTGCCATACCTTCCTTTATTTCCTATAGGAACAAATCAAAGATATCAGCATGTCTTGCAACCGCAGCTTCAATCAGAGGGACAAGGGGAGGTTACGCTGCTGCTTCAGCCGGGAACAGTTTCCCCTCTGAAGCTTTAATGCCCGATAACGAAGGGGAAACGCTTAGACGTGTAGTGAATCAAAATGGCGGTACGCTCAAAGCTTCGGCCGCAGATCAGGGTTTTGTAGGCAGCCAAATCGATTATACAGCAACCCCTGACCCTGCAGATCCGGATGTTATTGGTGACTGGAAGTTGACGCTTCATGTGATCGGTGTTCCTGAGTCAAACCTGGGATATAAAATTATGATTAGCCCTTCACAAATTGAAAGACAAGCGGGGCCTAAAAGACATAAGAGCCTGAAGTTTTTTGCTTGTCCGGAATAACAATGCATAACCTTAACAAACTACAGGGTCAAAACAGTGTGGCAGACTCTTGATTCTTGCCAAAATTCACCTAATTAATACTAAAGCTATTTCCCGGTCTCTTTCATCACCTGTGTATATTCAGCTTATCGTTTTTCATTAGAAATAATACTTTTTACAAACAGTGTTTTTTCAACTGTGCCGGTATTTTATGACTTTTACTTTTTCCAGAGTTATCAGCCCCTCTTCAACAGTCTCATCCAGAAACGGCTGAAGCTTTTGAAGCTTTTCTTCGGTATCAACGATCTCAATAATAACAGGGAGATCCTCTGAAAGTCGAAGGATCTTTGCGGCATGCATACGGCTGTCTGCACCAAAGCCCATAATTCCCCGCACAACAGTTGCGCCCGCAAGGTTAAGCTCCCGGGCTTTTAAAACGATCTGCTCGTAAAGCGGTTTGCCTTTATAGGAATCTGTTTCTCCGATAAAGATCCGCAGCAGTGCTCCTTCTTCCGGTAATTTCATATGGTTACCCCTGTTTAAAAAGGTTGATAAGTGCCTGGGACAGGAAAAAGCCTGAAAACACAACAACTATTCCAAGAAAATTATTAACAAAAAGATTATACAGCGCAAGACCTGTTTCTCCGTCTCTAAAAAGATTTAAGGTCTCTAACATGTAGGTTGAAAAAGTGGTAAGGGCCCCGAGGATCCCGATAAAAACAAAGGTCTTAATATGAGGTGCAATCATAATATCTTCAGACAGACACCAGACAAAACCGGCAACAAAAGAACCGATTAAATTAACCGTTAAGGTTCCCCACGGAAACATGCTGTCTGTAAACGAATGCACCGCACCTGAAATAAAATATCTAAGCAGGGCACCAATGGCACCGCCCCCTGCAATATATAAAAGATTTGTCAACAGAATCTCCTTTTACTTAAACATCTGTTTTGCTTTTTCAAAATAATCATTGTTGTCACATGCTGTAAGCTTTTCAATAAAAGCACAGAAATCCTTTTCTGAGATCAGATTAACCCCCACGGCTTCACCTTCCGCCGCTTTCACCTGTTTTGATATCTCAATAATTTTTCCATTCTTATCGGTTCGGTATTATTACTTCTTCTTACTCCGCATTCTTCGCTGTTCACCCCCACCGTATTTCCTCCTTTTTGAAGTACCCGGGAGACAACCTCTTTATCAAGACAGACATCGCAGTTCAGCCATAAAACATCACCTTTTTCAGCTGACTTAAGCGCAAGCATACAGGCTCTTTGATGTATTTGTGGTCTCAAAATCAGTATTGTACACAAAGGTCAGATCCGGAAACCTTTTAATGATCTCTTCTGCCTTGCTCTCTTTAAGAATATCAACCTGCCGGGCAAGAATTGTCTTTCCGTCAGGAAGCTCTGTTAAAGATTTGAGAAGATCTCTTTTTAATCTGCTTCCAATTCCTGCCGCAGGAATCACTGCTTTCATGTTTCCTCCGAATAAACAATTATGATGGCCTTTTACAAAGTCATTAATTATAACAATGGTTGCATTTTCCCGGACAATTAATTATAAGAATAAGATATCCCTTAAAATCGAGGTAATTGTCAATAGAGAATTGTTGTCAAAAATTAAAAACAAAAGGTATTTTTTTTAGATATTATAAAACATTTTAGCAGAAAGGGCAGATAATGAATATTTTAATCGTTGGACCGAATGGAAGCGGCAAAGGAACACAGGGCGCAGTTGTTCAGAAAAAATTAAATATCGCGCACATTGAATCAGGACTTATTTTCAGAGAGAACATCAAGGGCGGAACGGAACTCGGCAAAAAGGCAAAAGAATACATTGACCGGGGAGACCTGGTCCCTGACGATATAACCATTCCAATGATCCTTGACAGGCTGAAACAGGACGACTGCAAAAACGGCTGGCTTCTTGACGGCTTTCCCAGAAACGGCATCCAGGGAGAAGCCTTAAGTGAGGCACTTGAGAAAGAGGGCATTAAGCTTGATTATGTGATTGAAATTCTCCTTGACCGTGAAATCGCTAAAAACAGGATTATGGGCCGCAGATTATGTGCCAACGACAACAATCATCCGAACAACATTTTTATTGATGCTATAAAACCTGCTGAAAAAGACGGGGGTTTTGTCTGCAGGGTCTGCGGTGGAGAACTTTCCGCCCGTTCCGATGATCAGGATGAAGAAGCCATAAACAAACGCCATAATATCTATTATGACAAAGAGACCGGAACGCTTGCAGCAGTAGCATTTTTCAAGAAACTCTCCGCAGAAAACAATAACTCACCCAAAATTGTTGAGCTTGACGGAAAACCGGGGGTGAAAGAGGTGGGTGAAAGCCTGGCTGCACAGTTGTAATCAAAAAGTTAAATTCTTACGAACAAAAAACCGGGGAAGGTGCCTTCTCCCGGTTTTTTTTGTACTGTTTTATGTTTATTTTTTTATCAAGTGGAAAGCTTATTTATAAGCTCATCAATCGGCGCGGTTGTTTCCTGCAGTGGGGCTGATTTAAGTGTCTGCTCACAGATCGCTATATGCGGCATTGACAGAGCCAGCCCCTGTCAGTCAGAAAATTTCAACCACCACAGCAGGGGAAGGCGTTTAAGATAAATCGTCTCCCCTGGTAACGGCAGAGAAAACGGCGCAAAGCCCTCGGCCGTCCATGTAAGCCAACGCAGAGACGTGTCTTCAAGAGGAACACTAAACTCATATTTTACCTCAGCGGGCCTTTCGTCTGTCGTTACCGTCGTTACCGTTGCGGTAAGTCCCGGCAGCTTTCGCACAAAACCCTTCTCAACAGGGATTCCGGTATTATAGTATGTCTGCGCCCAGGGGCTTGCGAAAAATCCGTTTTCCGGCTTTATGGTAAGCGTTCGGTCATTGTTGCGATGGATTTCAAGAGAGCTGAAATCTGCAGAGAGCAGCCATTTTTTTGCCGGAACGGGATTTCCGAGGGATTCACGGATGTAGGGCAAATAGGTCATCATGAGGCTGGAGGGAACATTGACAAACACCAGACGTTCGTTTTCCACTAAAGGCTCTGGAACCGTCTTTGCAGCCAGCACATTTGGTCTGCCCATAAAGTAAGGAAAAAGCAAAGCGGGTGGAAGAAGGATCGGCGCAAGGAAAAGATGAATGATAACAAATAGTACACCAAGACGCTTTGCCGAAAGGGTGTGCACAAACATGTTTTCTTTTTGATTTTCAAAAAGATTTGCCAGAAAAAGCGCGATAAGCCCCATACCGCCAAATCCCACAAAAAAAAGCATTCTGCCGCTGGGCAATGTCATGCATACCGGCAGGGCTGAGAGAACCATGCCAAGGGTAAAAAATTGAGCAACGCGGTTTGTCCGAATAAAAGGCCAGAGAACCCTTGCAATGAAAGCGAGCACAATCGCGGCAAAGAGCAAACAGACTATCGACCAAAAGGGTGTCATGAAGTTACACAGGACTGCATCCGGCAGTGCAAACTGTGTATATAAAATCATAATAAACCGCTGGGGAAATTCTACAATAAAACGACCAAAATCCCGGCAAGGGTCAAGATACAGCCCCGAATTGACCACCTTATAGCCCAAACGATTATAAATCAGAGACCATAACGTAACAATAATTCCATACGGAAGCAGCGAGGCCATGCGAACAGCAAACTTCCCCCTGTCAATAAACAGCGCGTAGGAAAGAAGATAGGCACAGATAGAAAGGATTGATTCTGCTGTAAAAAGACCAACCGTCAGCCAGAGCACAGCCAGCACAGCACCGGGCTTCCAGTTGCTGCGCCGCCAGCGGTCATGAGCAAGCAATACCAGAAGGCCAATAATTGTCGCAAGAATCGTGCTGCGCCCGGCAAGCCAACCCACACCGATGGCTCTGGTCTCATCCGCAACATACATAAAGGCTGCCAAACCGGCCACCCAGGGAACGGTTATAAAGCGTCTGAAAGCCAGGGCAACAACAGATCCCAGCACTGCATACCAGAGTATACTATGAAGATGCATCAACCCGGGGGATTCGGCAAAAAAAACAAAATCTATCCAGTGAGTCAGACAAGCCAGGGGCCTCCAGAAAGAAAGCTGGAATTCGTCCGGCATCCACCAGGGATAAAGCCCTGTCTCCCGTGCCTTGCGAATTATCTCGGTATTGCCGCTGACAAAATTATACGCATCACATACTGAGGAGGGGACGCCCGGAATATTATTCTGCTGTAGTACTACAGCTCTAATTCCATAATCGTCACAGACAAGACCTGTCCATAACGATGGCAGGGTGAGCACAAAAGCTGTCAGTGCGGTCCACAGCAGCATTTTATGGCTACCGAGCACTATTTGTAATCGAGAAAGCATATTGTTTTTTTTCGTCTTTTTTTAATGATAAGAAACTGCTTTTTGACACGGAAAGTTTATTTCCATCTAGAGCCATCAGAAGATATTCTTTTTAGGGTTAAAAGTGATAACTTACATTTTTGTAAAAACGGGCATTTGCGACCTGTTCTTTTATAACCGGGTCATCTGAATCATTAAAACATTTTACCACTTCATCATATATACTGTTAGCCGCCGACCCATTACCCTCTTTTCCCAAAGCCATTCCCTTATTGCATAAAGCCATTGCAAGCTGCTGTTTAAGCTCAAGCTCTTCTGCGTCTTTCAGCTTTTCCAGCACCGCATCAAAAGCCTTAATTGCTTCGGCCTGATTTCCACGGGCGGAAAGAATCGCTCCCTTATTAAAAAGAGCTTTTACGACCCAAAGCTTTATTTCCGGGGCTTCTTCTTTTTCATAAAGCGCTGCTGTTTCGCCAAGGACACGCACACCTTCTTCATGACTTCCCTGCCGGCTGAAAGTAACGCCCTTGTTCAACAGTGCTTTTAGGGTCTGAACCTTAAGACAAAGATCTTCCTCTTCTCCATAAATAGCAAAAACGCCGTCATAGGTCTTAACCGCATCTCTGTTATTGCCAAGCTGTAAAAGAACAGTACCTTTGTTCACACAGACTCCGGCCACCTGTCTTTTTATCTCCAGCTCTTCTGAATCACCAAAGCGGTCAATAATATCATTAAACAGCGAATGTGCACCGTCAATTCTTCCCTGTTGAGCCAGGATAATACCTTTGTTTGCCATGGCCTTTACAACCCATATTTTTGTTTCCAAATCTTCTGTCTGCTGAAATTTTTCTATAATCTCATCATAAATTTCTTTTTCTTTTTCTTCTTCTCCGTTTTTGCCAAAGTCTATTGCCCGGTTAAAAAGTTCTTCTGTTTCTTTTATCTTTCCCATCTTTTGTCCATTTCCTTTTTATAAATAGCGGCTTCTTAAGAGGCGCCATAACTTCAATAGCATTGTCCGCAAAAATTATCCGTCCAAAACTTCTGTTATATTCAAATTGCCCGGCAATAAATATTTCTTTACATATTTCGAAACATATTTCTTAAACCGGTCTTCCTGTTCTTCATATCCGGCTTTTTTAAGTTTGGTCATATCTGCACAGGTAAAGTACTGATACCTCTCCCGCAGTTCTTCCGGCATTGGAAAATATTCAATGACCGGCTCTTTGTCCAGCCCCTCAAATACGCCGCTTGCAAGATCATTAAAAGTATGTGCACGGCCGGTACCGGCATTAAATATTCCGCAGGCATCTTCGTTCTTGAGCAAAAAAAGAGTGATATCAACAGCTTCATCAACATAAATAAAATCACGGGACTGTTCACCATGCTTCACATCCTCACGGTGTGACTCAAACAGCCTGACCTTTCCGCTTGCTGCGGCCTGGGGACAGGTGTGAAAAACAACACTTGCCATTTTTCCTTTGTGATATTCGTTCGGACCAAAAACATTAAAATATCTGAGTCCTGCCACCTTATCGATCATTCCGTTTTTCAAAACCCACATATCAAACATCCATTTGGAAAAACCATATTTGTTTAAAGGTCTCAATTCCGGAGTCAGATCATCGGCATCAGAAAAGCCAAGGCTTCCGTCTCCGTATACCGCGGCAGAAGATGCATAAACAAAACGGGCCCTGTTCTCAATTGACCATTGACAAAGCCCTATGGAATAATTCACATTGTTTTCAAGCAGGTAGTCCATATCTGTTTCAGTTGTATTAGAGCAAGCGCCAAGGTGTATAACCGCCTTAATCTCCTGTGCCATCGGATCATCCAGAAGAAAATCGAAAAGCTCGTCTCTGTGAACAAATCGGCTATAGTGAAGACCCGGAATATTTTTCCATTTTTCGCTTTCACAAAACCGGTCACATAAAACAAGATCGTTTCTTCCCTGGCGGTTAAGTGCACATGCGACGGCACTGCCGATAAACCCCGCTGCACCAGTTATAAGAATCATTTTAGATCTTCCTTCCATTAATGCCCCAAAGGGGCCGAGGGTTCAAGGGTAAAACCGGAATTCCGAAAAGATTGAAATCTTTTAAGCGTTGCACGCTCTCAAATGTTCAAAAATTTTTATTATTTACCTTTACCTAAGGTATTTAATTTAAGCCTTCTTTTGCTTTAATAACAGAATTTCTGTTGGTACAATTTGAGTTCCAGCTTTTCACTCGGATCCTTTATTAAACAATAAATATCATACTCTTTATCTGATTACAAAATTTTCTATTGCCCTATTTAGAGCATCATGAGCTTCGGTCATAACCATATGTCCTGCTCCCGGGATAATATCCAAAACACTGTTGTTTATTTTTTCCGAAAGCTGGCTTGAATGTTCAGACCTTGTGATTTTGTCTTCCTGTCCGCAGAGAATAAGACATGGCTTTTTTATTGAGAGAGCAAGGTCCGCACCATTAAACACTTTACACGCCATCATGTCCTGATAAAGCGTATTTTTTCCATTTTTAAGCAGCATCTCAAAACCTTTTTTATACTGTTGCTGCGGAACCATCCCCGCATACGCATTATCACACGAAACTTTAACTGCTTTTTCAAAGTCACGTTGCAAAAGATCCAGATATTCTTTTGAAACATCAAAGCAAAGACTTGTTCCCACAAGAACAAGCCCTTCTGTTTTTTCCGGAAACAGTGCTGCATATTCCTGCGCAACGGCACCGCCAAGAGAATGACCTGCAAGATAAAAAGAAGAAAGGTTTAAGCTCTCTGCCAGCTTGTTTATCCACTCCGCAGATTCTTTTGCTGTAGAAAAAGAAACACCTCCCGATTTGCCGTGGCCCGGAAGGTCCGGTATGACCATCATAAAGGAACTGTCAAGTGCGCTAAGCTGGTGTTCCCAGACAGAACTTTCTCCGCCTGAACCATGAATAAAAATAATGGTTTTTTTGTTTTTATGGGGTTTTTTTGACAGCCTGTAAAAAAACCTGTTTTCATCAATGGTCACGCAGGGCATAAAACACCTTTTCTACAGATCTGCAAGGTCTGCTGCAAAATAAAGGCCCAGCCGTTCAAAAACGGCTCTTGTGGGAACACCGGTATCCGGATCCCAGCCCAAAGCTCTGTAATAATCCCTAATCTGCGTCATGTTGTCAACGGTTATGCTCTTGACCGGTCCTTCTTTTAAGGGCGGATGTTCCAGAACCCGTTTCGGCAGGGAATACTTCTCAATATTTTTGATCCCCTCCCTGAGGTTAAATGCAATCCTCAAGGTGAATATCCTTTCCCCGATGGTCAGCACATCCTCCATGGTAAAATTTTTTCCCATTACCAGACTAAGGTATTTTGGAACTGCGGCGGCCGGACCGATATTGTTTGCAAAAAAACATAATCCGGCTGAATTTACCACCTGCCCGAAACTGGAGACGTATTTATGGGATTCGCCTTTCCCGGAATACGCATATTTGTCTTTTATCTTTGGATGTCCCAGTTCAGGCGGAACCATCTCTTTTTCTGCAAACCAGGATCCGTATTCTGTGTGCCTGCCCGGCGCAGGTCCGGCAATATAGCTTGCTGCAATCCCGGGGTAAAAGCGCGGATCATGAAACGGGAGCTCTTCTCCGCCGCAATGCATCGCAAATTTTTCAGCACCCTTACCGATCTTTTCCACGGCTTTTTCTATGCCGTCAAAAAGCAGTTTTCCGCCAAAACCTCTTTTTTCTGTGATCTGTCTGACCACCTCAACAATGGCTTCATGGTTCCCCCAGGAAAGGTCTAACCCTCCGGTATCTTCCTTTGTTAAGATCTTGTTCTCAAAACATTCTATGGCAAAAGCAATTGTTGCTCCGGTTGAGATCGTATCAATTCCGGACTCATTACACAGGGTGTTAATAAGACAGATCGATTCCGGATTATCATTGCAGCACATTGGACCAAAGGCAGCCAACGTCTCAAATTCTGGCCGGAATCCTTTACCGGCATACGGCCCCTCCGGCACATCAACCCGGGCCCCGCACACAACAGGGCACATCCAGCAGCCATATGCTTTTGTCTTGAATTTAAGCAGGGCTTCTCCACCGATCTTTTCACTTTTTAAAAAATCATTGACCGAGCCTGCCCAGTTTTTAACCGGAGTATCTCCCAGGATTACATTGGGTTCAAGCCCGCCGGCAGTTCCCCAGGTCTGAAAGAAGTTATATTTTGCGTTTTCTTTGTTATAATATTTTTTAATAAGCTTTCTTCTGTAAGTCTTAAGTTCTTCCTCTTCTGCCGTCTGAACAGGCTCTGCGCCGATTGCAACAACCCCCTTAAGCCGTTTTGAACCCATTACCGCACCCAGGCCTGAACGTCCGGCTGCGCGTCCGCCGTCATTTATGATGCAGGACATTAATGATCTTTTTTCTCCGGAAGGACCAATGACGGCAGCGTGAGCTTTTTTACCAAAACGTTCTTTAAATCTGTTTTCGGTCTCTGTTGCACAAAGCCCCCACAAAGCATCAGCGCTGCAGATCTTAACCCGGCCGCTTTCTATCAGAACATATACCGGCTCTTGTGAACTTCCGGTTAAAAATAACGCGTCAAGGCCTGCCTGCTTAAGAGCAGGGCCAAACCGTCCCCCGCTGTTTGCATCACCCCAGCCGCCGGTCTTTGGAGACTTTGCAACAATTGTAAAGCGATTTCCCCCTATGGACAACGTGCCGGTCAACGGCCCGGTCAAAAAACCAAGAATGTTTTCCGGACCAAGAGGGTCGGCACCGGGTCTCTGGCGGGTAAAAAGATAGTAGGCGCCCAGACCATAACCGCCAAGATAATCCGCATATATATTATCAGGTGCTTCTTCAAACGATATCTGTTTTTGCGTCAGATCGACCCAGGCTATTTTATGGAGAACACCTTTCAGTTTCATTTTATCTCAAGACGATATGTTTTTTTATTACTGTTTGGTTTTAATATCTGGCTGTAAAGACAACCCGGCTAAGTCATACAAACCCTCAGTCTGGTTGTCTTTATAATGAATCCCGGCCTGGCGGTATAATATCGGACCGGGTTTGTAGAAACAGCTACCCTATTAATTTTTTCATTTCCGAAATGGTTTTTTCATAATCCGGTGTATTTAAGATTCCGGATCCGGACACGAAAACATCGGCCCCTGCATCGGAGACCTCTTTGATATTTTCCAAAACTATTCCGCCATCCACTTCAATTGCGATCTCAAGACCTGCTTTTTCTATTTTTAGTTTGAGATCTTTTATCTTCTGTATCATCGGCTGAATAAACTTCTGACCGCCAAAACCCGGATTAACCGTCATAATAAGTATCATGTCAACCTCTTCCAGAACATGATCAAGCACATTAATGGGCGTTGCAGGATTTAAAGAAACCGCAGCCTTAACACCTTTATCTCTTATGGCCTGAAGTGTTCTATGGAGATGGGTACAGACTTCTGCATGAACCGTTAAGATAGAACTTCCTGCTTTGGCAAAGGCATCAATATAAAGGTCCGGATCTTCTATCATGAGATGGACGTCCAGCGGAAGAGGGGTCACCTTTTTTACAGCATCAACAACCAGCGGTCCAATAGTAATGTTCGGCACAAAGTGTCCGTCCATAACATCGATATGGACATAATCGGCGCCGGCACTTTCAAGCTGTTTGATCTCTTCTCCAAGTATTGAAAAATCAGCGGATAAAATAGAGGGGGAAATGAGTTTTTTCATTTTAAAACTCCTGGTTAACTTTTGTTATTCTTTCTTTTTGTCTGCTTCTTGCTCAGGCTTTTCCTCGGTCTTTTTTTTCTTTAAATCAGCACAATTATGGATGCAGGGTTCTTTTTTCGCAGGCCTTACCCCTTCAGCCACCCGAAGAACAATATCTTTTATTTTTGAATCTTCCTCTTTAGCTTTTAACTGAAAATTTACCGTATACGTACCCGGCTCCGGAGGTATAAACTCTAAAATCACTGCGTCACAAAACGACTCAAGAGCTTTCTTTTTTTCCCCGGGCGGATACCAGCAAAAACCCAAAAAGTCCGTTATGGACCGTTCTTCAGAATAGATCTCTTCTTCTGAACTATTTAAAATTAACAGCTTATAACAATGATGCTCTGAATTAAACTGTTTTTTATATTCCTCTGCAGAAGAGACCCTGCGCTTAAATGATATTTTGATCCTGTACCACTTATTTTTTACAGAAACATCAAAACTGTCTGTGATTTTGATATTTTCTTTGCAGCTCTCTTCTTTTAAAACAAGAATCTCTTTTCCCTGAAGTTTTATCCTTTTGTTTCTGATAAACCATAAAACCGTAATAAGCGGAAAAATAAA
>CAYLYF010000060.1:16632-22749 GCA_964387595.1 uncultured Thermodesulfobacteriota bacterium
CGAAAACCTGGGATTGTTCCCTGTTTTGCATGTTTGTAAACTGTCAAAACTGACATTTTGAGATAGGTGGCAACTTCTTTCGGGGTCATTATTTCGGACATCTTCTTTCTCCTTATTGTTAAAAATAGAAAAGCTTTTTTGATTTTGATTTAGTATACACTACTTTACCAAATATAGTATTGTTTGTCAATATAAAACACTATATTTGGTGGTTACAACCAGGAAAATTAAAGGGCTGTGGGAAAAGAAGGTTTTAATTTATAATTATAGGAATTATAGGAGTTATAGGAGTTAACAACGAATTGATTAAATTTATTCTTCCTCTTCTTTTTCTGAATTTTCTTTTCTAAGTGATTCAATATCCTTTTCTATAACTAGGTACTTTTTTTCAACGTTTTTATATTTTTCATCAAAAGTATTAAACAAAGATTCAAGCTCATCTTCTTCTTTCTTTTCTGCTTCTTTTACTTCTTCTTTCATAGTGCTTATGCTCTGTTTTCTATTTCCTGACCTTATTTCGTAATAATACCACAAAATATCATATTATAACAGCAAAAGAATTAATTTAAAGTATTATAAATTTCATCCCTGCAGGCTTTAAGTTTATTATAAAACACATCGATTTGAGCTAAAAAGGTCTCTTTGGGAAGCATATCTCCCGCAATAGCATAGGCCTGTATTATTCTCATAAGCGTTGTCCATTCTTCTGAACGGCCCTGTTTGCACACATTAAAAATAGGGCATTTCTGGCACTGACTGCCGTATTCCTCACATAAAAAGATTGGGACAACAGCAGCTTCCAGAATTTCCTGAAAGTGAGAAAGATGAAATACTGTTTCTGAATATTTAAGAATGCGGTCCCATTTTTCAAGAGCCAGATCAAGAGAATCTTCCCCCTCTTCATACCTGCTTTTCATTTCTTCAAAAACCATCAAAACCATTTTTAACCACCCTAAATGATTTATGTGCCGCCTGTTAAATTGTGTGTCATTAAAACGGTTCTGTCAATGCTGCGGCGTTTTATGGGGAGACTTAAGCTTTTGCTTTCTCTAAAAGAGGCGCTTTTTTAATCACCAACAATAAGCCGGTAATTTTTCAGGCAGGAATCATCTGTTTTTTTTATATATTCGGCATTCATTTTGAGCCGGGGCTTCATCTCCCGGATAAAGGATTTTACGATTTTCAACTTTCGTACAGACTTCAAAGACTGTCCCAAAAACAGATATCCGATAAGGATATCTGCTGCCATATCAACGGCTTTCCTTGCATAGAGTTCTTTAATCAGATTATCCTTAACTCTGTTTAAGCGGTCTACTGATTTTGAAAGAAGTTCTCTTGCTTTTTTTAATTTCTTTTCAAGTGCGGCCTGCGGTTTAGGATATTCTTTTTCAGCCAGTTCTTCAAAATACTTTTCCATGGTACCGCTTAAGATACCCCTGAAAGCACTAAGCACCTGAAGCTGTGATGTTCCCTCGTAGATATTTGTTATGCGCGCATCACGGTAATATTTTTCAACCGGATAATCTTTCATATATCCGCTTCCGCCGAGAACCTGTATCGCATCATGGGTTACTCTGTTGCACATCTCGGAACAGTAATATTTTGAAATCGAAGTAAGAAGCATGGTCAGCCGCTCAAATTTTTTAGCATCTTTCCTCAATTTCTTCTTTTCCGCCGGATCAATATCCTGTCTTTCTTTGCTCTTTATGGTTCCCATGGAAAGATCCGCAACCTTTGCCGTATCATAATTAATGGCACGTGATGCTTCGATCGAAACTTTCATATTCACCAGCATCTCAGCCACCGGTGCAAGGGCTTCAATCTTTCTACCGTACTGTTTTCTCACCCGGGCATAGGCCAGAGCTTCATTAAAAGCGGCCTGTGCGATACCGATCGACTGTGCTGCCGTTGCAAGACGGGCGCCGTTTAAAAGAGCAAGAACATAGGTAACCAGCCCCCTCTGACGATCGCCCACCAACTGTGCGGGCGTGTCATTAAAAGACATTTCACAGGTCGGGGAACTGTGAATACCGAGTTTTTCTTCAAGACGCCGGATACGTAGGGTATCTCCCTTTTCACAGAGAAAAAGGCTCAGGCCCAGGCCATCAACGGTTCCGGGTTCGGAACGAGCCAGAACAAGAAGAACTTCGCCGCAGCCGTTGGTAATAAAGCGCTTCACCCCGTTTAGTTTCCAGTTGCCATCCGGGCCTTCTTCCGCTTTCAGTTTTATATTCTGTAAATCACTTCCGGCTTCATCCTCTGTTAAGGCCATTGCTCCTGTTGCGTTTTTTTCGGTAAACAAAGGAAGATATTTATCTTTTAATGCTTCGTCCGCAAAAGTTTCGATGATGCCACTGACCCCTTGAAGTCCAAAAATATTCTGTATTCCGGCATCTGCCTGGGCGATCATTTCTACCAGCATGGTAAAAATAAAAGTGGGAAGGTTCAGTCCGCCATATTTTCTGGATATGGTACAGCCCATTAAGTCAGACTGAAAAAGAGCTTTTAAAGCTTCTTTTAAGGGCTCTGAATATATAACTTTCCCGTCCTTTACCACACTTTCCCGGGTATCCAGCTCTTCACTTAAAGGTGCGATTATTCTTGCAGCGATATCACCGCCCACCTCAAGCGCTCTTTTATAGTTTTCCAGAGCATCCTCAACATTGTTCGGAGCATAATCACAAAGGTCTTTGTCTTTAAAATTATCCTCAAACATACTAATAATATTAGTCAGGTCTGCTGTTTCAAAAACAAACTTAAGATCTTCGTTGTCTGTAAAAAAATTCATTTTTTTCGATATAAAATTATTTTTATTTTCTGTGTTATAGCTTTAAGTAATACGCTTTAATCACGCTTCTCTTTTCACTTCTCTCTGAATTTATCAGTGACTCATGGTTTTGTATATGCTGATCAGTTTTTCAATGCTTTCCTTGAAATCTCCCACAATACCGTAATGTGCAACATCAAAAACAGGGGCCTCCGGGTCTGTATTAATGGCCACTATTTTTCCGGACTCTTCCATTCCGGAAACATGCTGTACCGCACCGGAGATCCCGCATGCAATATAAAGCTTTGGTCTTACAGATATGCCGGTCTGTCCGATCTGATGATCATGATCAATAAAGCCGGCGTCAACAGCAGCTCGGGTTGCGCCGACTTCCCCGCCGAGCATGTGTGCCAGTTTTTTTATAAGCTCGAAGTTCTCCCGGGAACCGACGCCGGCACCGCCGGCAACAATTATATTGGCTCCCTTCAGATCAACTTTTTTTTCAATGAGCATTTGTTCAACAACCCTTGTTCTAACATCGTCTTGAACAAGCTCCGGAGAGACTGTGATAATTTCCCCTTTTGCTGATGCGTCAGCCGAGGGAAGTTTCATCATTCCCTCTCTAATGGTTGCCATCTGAGGACGCGTTTCGGGATTGACGATGGTTGCAATAATATTTCCGCCCCATGCCGGTCTTATCTGAAGAAGAATGTTGTCATACTTTTGTTTTGTTTTGGGCATGGCATAAGAACCGATCTTCAGATCGGTACAGTCTGCGGTTAAGCCGACCTTCAGTTCTGATGCCACTCGGGGTGCAAGATCCCGGCCCTGAGGTGTTGCCGCGACCAGAAAAATCGCGGGCTCTTCTTTTTTTACAAAACGGCAGACCGCTTTTGCATATGCTGTGGTTGTATACTTATCCAGAAAAGGAGATTCAAGCACATAAACTCTGTCCGCACCATAAGAAATAATATCGTCCGCAAGAGAGGAAACCTTTTCACCCAGCAGAAGACCGGACACAGAAACGCCCAGTTTCTGTGCAAGCTCTTTTGCCTTACCCAAAACCTCCAGAGATGCCTCAACAACCCTGTTTTCCTGCTGCTGGATATATACCCAGACCTCTCCCTGCTGTTTCATTCTTTATCCTAAGGTGTTTACAATTCCAAAATCAGTCAAACGTATAGTCTGCAATAAGCTCTGTTAAAAGTCCTGTGATGCCTTCGTCTGTCAGCTCTACTTTTTTATATTCTTTTCCCTTCCGCACAACATTTTCGATCTTTTTTACCATTGTCGGAGACCCTGAAATTCCGCAAAAAGAACTGTCCAGACCGATCTTTTCACAGCTTAGGGTTTCAATTAAAAGTCCTTTTTGTTTAAGTCTGTCAAGGTCTGCTTCCTCGGGCACTTCCTGTTTTGTGACTGCCGTCTTATATTTCATGATGTTTTTTACAGACCAGGGCCTTGGAACATTTGCCGAACCCGTCGCAGTGAGCAAAACAGGCAGAGAAGAGACTATCCTTTCTTTTCCATCTTCAATCACTCGTGTTGCACGGACCTTTCCGGAAACGATTTCCTCTATTTCTTCAACATAAGTAATCTGATTTATGTTAAGTTTTTCCGCAACCTGAGGGCCCACCTGTGCCGTATTTCCGTCAATGGCCTGGGTGCCGCATATCACGATATCAAACGGACCCAGCATCTCTATTGCCCGGCTTAATACATTTGAGGTTGCAAGCGTATCTGAAGCAGCAAACTTTCTGTCGGTGAGAAGAAAGACCCGGTCAGCCCCCCGATAAAGGGCATCTCTTAGGATCTCAGCTGCTGCGGGCGGCCCCATGGTAACAGCTGTTACGCTTCCGCTGTATTTGTCCTTTATCTGCAGGGCCATTTCCAGCGCATTCAGGTCCTCCGGGTTAAAAACAGCCGGCAGGGCAGAACGGTTAAGGGTTCCGTCCGCTTTCATTGCTTTTGGGGTAACCGCAGCTGTATCCGGTACCTGTTTTATAAGAACTGCTATTTTTAGACTCATTTTAGTGTTAAGTTCTATACCTTTTTATTTTTATAATCTATAATACCAAACCACAGCTTATCAGAAGAGAAATTTATAGCAAAGTTAACCGAAACAAGCAAGAAATTTTACTATGTCAGGACCTGTTCCGTCTTATATCAGCCTCTATAAAAGCGGGGAATTAAAAAAAAGGGCTGCGCGCTTAAACAAGATCCTTTCTGCCTGCACCCTGTGCCCCCGGGAATGTAAGGTTGACCGGAAAAAAGGAGAAAAAGGGATTTGCCGGGCCACAAACACGATCCGGATCGCAAAAGCTGTTCCGCATTTTGGCGAAGAACCGCCTGTTTCCGGAACCAAAGGCTCTGGAACAATCTTTTTTTCATTTTGCAACTTACGGTGCTGCTTCTGCCAGAACTATCAGATAAGCCATGAAGCCTTAGGCCAGGACCTTTCAGAAGCAGAACTTGCCCGGAAAATGCTGTCTCTTCAGAAAAAAGGCTGTCATAACATTAACCTTGTGTCTGCTTCACATTTTCTACCCCAGATCATCAGTGCTCTTTTTCTTGCCGTTAAAGAAGGGCTTTGCATCCCCATTGTCTATAATACAAACGGATATGAAAGCATTAAGACCCTGGAACTGTTAAGCGGTATTGTTGACATCTATCTTCCTGATGCCAAATATTCAGATGACAAAACAGCAGAAAAATACTCTTTTGCAAAAGATTACCCAAAAATAAACATGCTTGCAATAAATGAGATGTTCAGACAAACCGGACACCTTAAGCTTGACAATAACGGAATTGCGGTAAAAGGTCTTGTTGTCCGGCATCTTGTTCTGCCGAAAAACCTTGCCGGGACAAAAGATGTTTTTCAAAACCTGAAAAGAGCTATTGGAACAGATCTTTTCATCAGCTTTATGGCACAGTATAAACCCTGTCACAAGGCCAAAGAAGATAAGGACTTGAGCGCTTTTTTGTCAAAGCAGGAATATCTTAAAGCTATTGATATTCTTTTTGACCTGGGCTTTAAAAACGGCTGGACACAGGACTTTGAACCTTCTGACAAAAGTTTTGTGCCTGATTTTGCAAAAACAGATTCCTGGAATTAAAAATAGTTTTTAAGCCCTGTTTTTTTATTTACTTTTTTTCAATTACTTAATAGTATTAATACAGAAGTTCCCGAAGCCATGGATCTAAGACCGATTTACAGGTTATGAAAAATGGCCGACAGGGCAGCTGCTGAAAAGCTGTTGTCTCCCGTGATTGGATAGGGAAATGGATTAAATTTTTCGGACCGGTATCCGCCAATCACGGATACCGGTTTTTTTTATGGGTTTTCAAAC
>CAYLYF010000061.1:0-22662 GCA_964387595.1 uncultured Thermodesulfobacteriota bacterium
TCAGTGGTGTAAATTGTTTTTTTACCCACAGATTCTGTTGAAGAACCAAAAAAAGAGATGCCTTATGGCACCTCTTTTTTAGTCAGTCTATGAAGCTAAGGATGATTTACTGGGCCTCATTAAGGGCTTTTTCTACCATTTTTGAAAGGGCTCCTAATGAGCGGGCTCTTTTTGTGGGTTTTCCGTTCACAAATAGTGCCGGGACACCTCGGACTTTGGCCTTTTTACCCTGGTCCTGGTCTTCTTTAATTGTTTTTTTAATTGCGGGGTCATTATAATCTTTATCAAAGGTCTTCATGTCAAGCCCGGCTTTTTCTGCAAGCTGCCTGATAAAACTATCATTGAGCTTTTTAAAATCTTTAACCATAAGCTCGGACAGTTCTGCACATTTGTTCTGTTTTGCTGCAGCAAGGGATGCCTGTGCTGCGTTTTGAGCGGCTTTATGCATTCTTAAAGGAAACTGTTTAATGACGATATTTATATCTTTTGGATATTTCTTGAGCAACTGCTCAAGTACAGGATAAATCCTGGCACAGTAAGGTCACTGGTAATCCAGAAATGCGACCACGCTTACTTTTGCATTTCTGTTTCCGATCACAGCGGAATTTCCGATTTTAAGATCATAAATTTCGGAGATTTCAATGATGGAGACTTTTTTGTTTTTTGTATGGGTTAAAAAGATATGATTGCCTTCCGGTGATAAGGCAATCTCTGAAAAATTATTTTTAACAGGAATAGTATCTGTGATCTTCTTTTCTCTTAATGAATAAATATGAATATTTTCAGTTCCAAGGATATAGATCGTATTTCCGTCCTTGTTTAAAGCAATATCTTTTGGTGTTTCTGAAACTGGAATGTCGCTTAAAAATTCCCACTCGATCTTAGCTGAAGCACTGGCTGTCATGCAGAGCAGCGCCAGTACAGCAATGAAAAAAACAATGTATCTACGAAATCTATTTTCCATAAGCAGTCCTTTCAAGATTTAATTTAGCATATTTTATGTGGCATTTTACATTTAAGAGTTGTTAATGGCAAGGGTTTGTTAAAGAAATATGGCGATTTTATCGAAAAAACAATAAAAATAGCATTGTTGACAAATAAATATTACCTGCGTATACTTCAAAAATGGCAGCCCGAAAGGGCTTTAATAGGGAAAACGGTTAAAATCCGTTGCGGAACCGCCGCTGTAACTCTGTCCTTGTCGATTTATTCGAAGAAGGAACCCTTTGGTCACTTGAGCCACTGTCTTTAAGTCTCGGGATGGGAAGGCGATCAAAAGGGCGGAGAAGCCAGAAGACCTGCCACATTTTTACATAAACAGACTTTTCGTAATTAAAGGACTGTTGTTTCTAGTACGGTGGATAAAAAACGGTATCCCCGGACCATTATTTTGGTCCGGGGTTTTTTTATTTTTAAGGGAACATTGTTGTGAAAAAGAATAATTATAAAAGCAATTATATACTTATATTAAGAATTCTTCTCATGCTGCAGCTGGTTTTTTTCTGGGGTGTGCAGACAAAAAAGTGTCATGCGTCACAGGCTCCTGAAAAAGGCCAGCACTATAAACGTATTGTCTCAATGTCGCCGGGAGTGACGGAGACTCTTTTTGCTCTTGAGCTCGGCGGATCGGTAGTTGGCGTGACCCGGTACTGTACTTATCCTGCAGAAGTTGAAACCCGGACAAAAGTCGGCGGTTTTTATGACCCGAGCTATGAAACAATTGTTGCCTTAAAACCGGACCTGGTTATTTTGGTTGCATCCCATGAGGCCATACAGGAAAACCTTGAAAAGCTGGGTTTAAAGATTCTGGTGGTTGAAAACAACACAATCGAGGACATCTATCGATCTATCCGTACGATCGGAAACTTTTGCGGATCAGAAAAAAAAGCCGAAGCACTGCTTTCAAGCATTAAAAAAAGAGTTAACCTTGTTGAAAAAACCACAGCAACGCTTTCCCGGCCAAAGGTGATGATCTCAGTTGACCGTAATACCGGTACATGCCTTTTCAGCGATGTCTATGTTGCCGGAAAGAACATCTTTTATGATGAACTGATTGAACTTGCCGGTGGAACAAATGTGTGCGTCAGTGAAAATATCCGCTATCCGGTCCTTTCAGGAGAAGGTATTATCAGGCTTAATCCTCAGGTGATCATTGACATTGTTCCTGATTCTAAACGAAAGGGACTCAAAAAAGAGAGTATTACTGCAGAATGGAACCGGTTTTCCTCTGTTGATGCGGTTAAAAACAAACGGGTCTATGTTTTTGGCGATAACTTTACTGCAATACCCGGGCCCAGGTTTGTGCTTACCCTTGAGGCGCTGTCAAAGGTTCTGCATCCGGAGGAACCGTGGAAAAAGTAATGGAAAAAATTATTGAAATAGAAAAATTTTCTTTTTCAATAAACAGAAAAAGAATTTTGAAAGATATTTCACTTTCAATAGAACAGGGTGAGTATGTATCCATCGTGGGGCCCAATGGTGCGGGGAAGACAACGCTTATAAAATGTCTCAACCGGATTTTACGAAACGGAACCGGAACGATTAAGCTTGCCGGAAAAAATATTGATGAATACCGGCAGAAAGATCTTGCCCGGATCACCAGTTATGTTCCCCAAGCCAATGGACATCATTTTTCATTTACGGTACGGGAATTTATCATGATGGGCCGTTATCCCTATATCAGTCCGTTTTCTTCAACGGGTCCGGAAGACGAGATATCGGTTGATCGGGCAATTGAGATCACCGGAACAAAAAAATGGGCAGACCGGCTGATTACCACGCTTTCCGGGGGCGAAAGGCAGAAGGTTTTAATTGCAGCGGCTCTGGCACAGGATGCTCAGGTGCTTTTGCTTGATGAGCCGATTACTTTTCTGGACCCGGGTTATCAGGATGAGATATATGCCATTTTAAAAAGTATTAACCATGACCGGGGCATAACCATCGTTTCTGCAACCCATGATATTAACAGTGCCGTGCTTCACAGTAAAAAAATCATTGCATTAAAGGGGGGAGCATTATGTTTCTGCGGGTCCCCCGGAGGTATTATGAATAATGATAAACTTTGTGAACTGTATGGCAAAACGTTTTCACTGATTGATCATCCTGAAACAGGCATTCCGATTATTCTTCCGGGAGGAGACCTGTGATGCGTAAAAAAACAGTTCTTCTGACCCTTTTGATAACAGCCGTTACAGTGGTCCTTATTGCCCCCTTTATCGGAATGAAGTTTATACCGTTTAGTATCCTTTTTAATTCTGATGCAGGAAGTGTTGATGCCAATATATTCTTTAATATCAGGATGCCCCGTGTTTTAACAGCCGCTCTGGCCGGAGCCGGTCTTGCTGTCAGCGGCATGACCTTCCAGTCCATGTTCAGAAACTCGCTTGCGACGCCATTTACCCTGGGGGTATCCAGCGGTGCTTCACTGGGGGCGTCAGTCTATGTCTGGTCGGGCTTGTCCTTTGCTTTTGCCGGTATTCCCGGAGTTTCCCTGTTTTCATTTGCAGGCGCAGGGATTGCCATACTCTTTGTTTACGGGATCACAAAAATGAAGGGGGGCTTTTCAACCGCAACCATGCTTCTTGCCGGTGTTGCGATCAGCTTTTTCTTTTCAAGCCTTATTCTTCTGATCCAGTATGTGTGTGATATGACCCATTCGTTCAGGATCGTGCGCTGGCTCATGGGAGGTCTTGAAGCTGTCGGTTTTCAGCCTGCGGTAAACATGTTTCCTTTTGTTGTCCTGGGCTGTGTCATTGTCTTTTTTCAGCTTAACGGGCTGAACCTGCTGTCCGTGGGTGAGGAGATCGCGGTGAGCAGAGGGGTGGATGCTTCAAAGACAAAGAAACTTCTTTTTTTCGCAACCTCGCTTATGGTGGGCGGTGTGGTAGCGGTCTGCGGACCGATCGGATTCGTGGGGATGATGGTTCCCCATATCTGCCGCCTTTTAATCGGGCCGGACCACCGTTACTTAATGCCAGCAACAATTCTTTTTGGAAGCGCATTTCTGGTGATCTGCGATACCATTGCCCGTACGGCTTTTGCACCGGTTGAAATGCCGGTGGGGATTATCACCGCACTGCTTGGGGGCCCGTTTTTTATCTGGCTGTTATTGAGCCGGGTGTCGGAAAGGTTGGTGTATGAGGATTGAGGACTTCGTCAATCCCGCCATGGCGGGATTGCGTTGCGCTGCATCCTTAGTCACTCCAGCTTACAGAAAGTATGCTTCATTCCTTCGGATTTACGCGCCTTGAATTTGAACTTTTTACTGTGTCCTTTTTTCAAGAAGGGAAATTTTAATAATTAAGGGAGGTTTTTTGTTATTTGTAAAAACTAACTAAATAAATAAATTCATGCGGGTATCCATTTATGGATGAAAAGGGAAGATGGTGAAAGTCCGTCACGGTCCCGCCGCTGTAACCCTGTTTGTTCCCTTTCAGTTTAAAGGGAAGTCTTTTTCAAAACAAAAAGCCACTGTTCTTGAATCTTTGGAATGGGAAGGTACGAAAAAGACAAGGGAAGTCAGAAGACCTGTCTGCATGAATAAAACGTACTGTCCGTTTCGCGGAAAATGGAGGGAGGTGGTAATAATAAGTGTCCTTCCCCTCAGATCATTCGTGATTTGAGGGTTTTGTATTAAAAGAAAGTTTTTCAGGAGTACCGAGGTAAATATCGATTAATGAAAAAGATAAGGAGATTTTATATGAGTACCATGAAAAAAAGTTTACTAGCGATTATTATTTCAATGCTTTTTATTGTTTGTTCTGCTCAGGCAAGTGAGGTGTACATTACAACAACGGATTACGAGACCGGTGGTCATGCTGTATTTGACTCGAATTTAAGTACGATTCAGCCTAGTTTGTTTACTATTGACGGCGGAGATGCGGTTGCCCGCTCTTTTAATGGTAAGGTCTATATGGTTGATAGAGGCAATGCCGCGATTACTGTGTTTGATATAGACGACCTAAGTACGCCGCTTACCCAGTTTTCCGTGGGTGCAGGAACTAATCCCCATGACATCCTTGTCCTAAGTGATACCAAGGCATATGTGACACTATATGACTCTTCAGATCTTTTGATCGTAAACCCGGCTGACGGAACACAGCTTGGCACCATAGATCTGTCCGATTTTGCTGATGAGGATGGACGGCCTGAGATGGACCTGATGGTCTATACCGGAGGAAAGGTCTTTGTGAGTCTGCAGCGCCTGTATAATTATTCTCCTACAAATCTTAGTCAGGTAGTTGTTATTGATCCTTCAATAGACACGGTCTTTGATGTTGATCCGGATACTTCAGGCGTACAGGCTATAGAACTTAGCCGGACCAACCCTAATGACATGAAATATATAAAAGAAGCGGGTAAGATCCTTATCTCTGAATCGGCAAACGCATATAGTACCGTTGACGGCGGTCTGGAGTTTATCAATCCAACTACTTATGCGGCAGAAGGAATTCTCATCACAGAGGAACAGCTGGGCGGAAATCTCGGCGGAGGGTTCGGCGCCTTTGATATGATAAACGCTACACAAGGATATGCGATTGTTGCGGATGCCTTCTGGACGACAAATGTAGTTCGTTTTGACCTTTCAGCAAAGACAGTAACGTCAGTTGTAAACGGAACGGATTATGACTATGCTGATCTCTTGGTGCTGGGAGATCAGCTGATCCTGGCTGATAGAAATCCTGAAAATCCCGGAATCAGGCTTTTTAATACATCAGGTGACAGCGAAATAACAACAGAGGCTATTTATACTGGTATTCCACCATTCTGCCTGGTTGAAATCCAGGAAACCTCTGACCCGCTTGAACTGATTTTCGGGAAGGATAGCGTGATTGTCTTTCTGCTTCACTATATTATGGATAACATCCTGTCTAAAACAGAAGGAGGGCAGGCATTGATAGATCTTTACTATTCGCTTGCGCCTTATATTACAGCCCTTTTACAGGGGTAATCTTGTGAGAAAAAACAGCAGCAGGCAAGCTTTCCTGCTGCTGTTTTCTTGTTTAACTGGGAAGATAAATTGTTTTTAAAAAAGATTATTATCTATCTTGTTTTAATCAGTACGGTGCATTTATTTTTCAATCATACCGTTTCGGGTGAAGAATATGATGTTGGAGAGGTTGTAGTTTCTGCAGAAAGGGAAGGGCTGAAGAAAGGATCAAAAGATTCGACCAGCTTTGTCACGGTCATTGAACCGGAGATGCTTCCCTCGCAGGTTACCTCCATTTCAGAAGTGCTTGACCAGTCTGCCGGAATTACGGTAAAGCAGTATGGCGGTCTGGGAAGTTTCAGTACCGTATCTATCCGGGGGTCCTCCTCTGATCAGGTGGCAATCTATCTTGACGGAATTTTACTGAACTCGGCAAATTCCGGTTCTGTTAACCTTGCTGATATTCCCCTGAATAATGTGGAAAAGATCGAAGTCTATCGCGGCACCTCTCCGGCAAAATTTGCAGCTTCCGGTATCGGCGGCGTGGTCAATATTATTACCAAAAAGGCGAAGCAGTCACAAAGCACAAACCTGAGTTACTCATTTGGATCTTTTAATACCCACAAAGCGAGTGCGTCTTTTGCCCGCAGGCTTGATAAGCTGAATTACGCACTCTTTTTTAACCGGACCCAGAGCAAGGGCAATTTCGAATATAAAAACAATAAAGGAACGGAGTATAACCGGGATGATGATGAATGGGTTCACCGTAAAAATAATCGCTTCCGCTCTGATGACTTTTTGATCAAGGGCGGCTATGATTTTTTAAATGGTTATAAAGTAGATGCGAGTTTTAACTTTTTCAATAAAAAACAGGGGATTCCCGGGATAGCAAATTTTCAGTCCCGGGATGCTGAACTTGAAACCCTTCGGTCTCTGTCCCAGGTAAAATTGAGTAAAAAAGGGTTGTTCATCTCTGATCTTGACGCTGACCTGTTCCTGTCTCATTCTTATCAGAGACAAAAATTTAAGGACCTGAAAGGTGAGATCGGTCTTGGACAGCAGAACAACCGGGAAGAAACAGAGAATATAAAAGCCCGGATGCTTTTCACCTGGTTCCCGGGGACGTCTCAGATCGTTACTTTTTTGTGTGAAGGGTCAGAAGAAACTTTTCAGTCCAGAGACAGTTTTGCATCCCTGGGAGATGCAGACCCTACCCTTAGAATCGGATATTTATACGGTTTTACTGAAAAAGCAAAGGAACAAAAAAGTATTCAGAAAAAAACAGATGAGCAAAAACGCTATGCCTATGCGCTGGGCCTTGAAGATGAAATGTATTTTTTTAATGAAAGACTGCTTCTCAGTCCATCTATAAAATATAATTATTATGACGATGATTTTGGCGGAAAAGTTCCCTTTTCCACAATGGCGATTTCTAATTCTCAGAATAGTTCTGAATCCTATGTGACCCGGAAGATCGGTGCAGTGTTTAAGGTGTGCCGCTGGCTTGAGCTGAAAGGTAATGCGGGGAAGTATTTTAGAATGCCGAAACTGTATGAGCTCTTCGGCGACAGAGGCGGTATTGTGGGCAATACCGATTTAAAGCCGGAGGAGAGTTTTAACTGGGATGCGGGGTTTTCTATCAGGCTGGATGTGCCGTTTAAATGGATTAAATCGTCTACCTTTGAATATGCGTACTTTAATAATGAGGTTGATGATCTGATTCTTTTTATTCAGAATTCTCAGAGAACATCCGTGGCCCGAAACATATCAAAAGCAGAAATTGAGGGCCATGAGTTTTTCTGGCGTATTTTGTTTTTCTGGCCGATTATTATTTCCGGTAATTACACCATACAGGATACAAAGGACAAAAGTGATATTGCCTACTGGAAAGGCAATCAGCTTCCCGGACGGCCGGAATTTGAGCTTTTCAACCGCATAGAGGTTTTCTCCGAGCGTTTCAGGATATTTCATGAATTTGAATATATGGATGAGAGCTATCTTGATCGGGCAAATGTCAGAAAGATCAATGACCGCTTCTTTCATCATGCCGGAATCTCTTTCAGCCCGAAAAAAGAACTCACTTTAACATTTGAGGTTAAAAATATCCTTGATGAGAACGAAGAAGATGTGATCGGTTATCCTCTTCCCGGACGGGCCTTTTTTGGAACCATTGATGTGAAGTTTTAGGAAACGCGCCTGTCGGTTAAACTGATAATCGTCCTATGCTGAAAGGTGCAGTCAAAAGTATTAAAAAATTTTTCAAGAAAGCAATGGCAATGAAGGATTTATTGAAAAAAACAGGATTTAGGGTTATCTGCATGATGGTCATGGCAGGGATTTTTACCGGTGATGCATCCGCAAGCGAGCTCCTTAATGGAAAGCAGTTTCTTGTTCTGGGTTTCTCAACAGGTGATATTCCGTTTTATGACGATGTTTTTTCTTTTGAGGAAAACGGATCCTTTGATATAAAAAAGATGGCTTCATATGGAAGCGGAGAGTACTATGAACTTCTTCCTGGATTTTTTTACTTTTACTTTGCCAATAGATCCGGTATTGATATCCAGTCTGTAGCGGCTTTTGGTATCAGCATGAAGCCTTTTGTTTTTGGTGCGGGTTATTTTATGATAGATTATGAGATCAAACCTACCGTCTTTGTGGGCGTGGAGGTTTTTCAGGAATAGGAAAATCGTTAAGGATAGATATCCTTTTTAAGGTTAATACCCGGGATGTGCAAAGAGCGTTACTTTGCCATCCTTTTTTATTTGGAGTAATGAACGGGAAATTACTTCTATATTAGAAGTGAACTGACCCCTTGCAGCGTCATTTTAACTCAAGTGCAGGCCTTTGTTTGAGTTGACAGATAAAGAGCATTGCTTTATACTTATATAGTATATAATCGAAAAAAACAATTAAGCTGCAGGTCACAATTGCCAATGAAAAGTGATATGTTAAGACCCGGAACAACAGTTGAGTGTGCGCTTGCAGGCGATGATCTGGACAAAAATGTAGATGTCAGAAAAGCCCTTATTTTTGATGCTACAGATGATGAGATTATCGTGTCCCAGACCAGCCCTCCGCTTGTTCATTCCTCAACAGGAAAAAAAATATCGCTTACCTATATCAATAAAAAAGAGGCCCGGCGGCTTGGCCTTTCAGGCGAAGTCGGAGAGATCATCAACGATTACCGGACGTCTTCGAAACAGGTGGTTTCTGCAATACTTCTGAAAAATATTTCCGGCATTAAAAGTCTGAACCTCAGGTATTCCTACAGAGTCAGGCCTCCGGCAGATTATGATATTCAGCTTTTTATTGATAGAGATAAACAGCTGGAGATGGTTGATCTGTCTGCATCAGGAATAAAATTCAGTCACAGGCAGGAACAGAAACTTGAAGTAGACCAGAAGATAATACTTTCTCTTGTTATAAGAGGAAAAGAGTATGTTCCTGATGCACGTGTGATAAGAAAAGAGAAGGGAAATAAGATCGGGTCTAAACAGTTTGAATTTGTGGTCGCTCAGTTTGTTGGTTTTGATAAAAAACTGGAGGATGATCTGGCAAGGGAAGTAAGAGAGATTGACCGCTATCTTAGATTTCACGGTGTAACTTAGATCCTTATTTTTATTCTCTTGTTTTATACATGGGGTTATGGCTTATTAGGTTATAACTCTTTTTTTATGTTCCGGATAGGTCCGGTTTTTAAAAACGTTAAAAAAAATTTGGGGGAACGATGAAATATAAAGGATATGCGGGCAGGCTTTTGAATGTTGATCTTACCCGAAAGAGAGTTGAAACGGTGATGCTTTCGGAAAAACTGGCAGAAGATTATATCGGCGGTGTCGGGCTTGCCGCAAAGATCATTTCAGACCGGATAGAACCGCTGATGGATCCCTTGAGTGAAAAGAATCCCCTGGTATTTATGACGGGTCCTGTGAGCGGAACAATCGCCCCCTGGAGCGGCAGACACTGTATTGCTTCAATTTCGCCCCTGACCGGAATATGGGGGGAGTCCTATGCCGGGGGAACCTGGGGGAAAGAACTCAAAAAAGCAGGTTTTGACGGGATTATTATAACCGGCCGGTCAGACAAACTTGTGTATCTTGTGATCAACGACCAGAACGTAACGATTGAGGATGCCGCCTTTCTTAAAGACAAAGATGTCTGGGAGACAGATGAACTTATAAACAGGAGTTTCGGGCAAAAAATCAGAACAGCGGCAATCGGAATTGCAGGGGAGAACTGCGTCAGGTTTGCATCTGTGATGCATGATGGGAAAGCATCACGTGCCGCAGGACGGTGCGGAATGGGTGCGGTCATGGGCTCAAAAAACTTAAAAGCTGTTGCGGTTAAAGGAACCGGAAAGGCTGAAGTTTTTAAAAAAGAGGCGCTTTGTGCTTCAATTAAAAAAATTATGCCTGAGCTGATTAAAGACCCGGAACACCGCCTTAAAAAAACCCGTGCGGTTTTTTCCATGTTCATCGATGATCACCGTCACGGGGTAAATAACTGGCGGGACAGTGAACTTGCCGGGTTTAAAAAAGCGGTTCTGGATGAGCTTGAAAAACACGCCAGGCAGGATAAGCCGTATCTTTGTGCGGGATGTGTCACCGGATGTTCAGAGTCAACGGTAGATCATGAGGGAATCAGGCAGATCGTGTGGGAAGTGATGGCGCCAATGGGCTCTCAGTGCGGGATCATTGATATGGAAGTGGTGAAAAAAGCCAATGATATCTGTAACCGTCACGGGGTGGATACGATCTCAGCGGGAGGGGTGATCTCTTTTGCCATGGAATGTTTTGAGGAGGGGATCATAACCAAAGAGGATACCGCTGGTATTGAGCTTACTTTCGGAAACACGGACGCAGCTCTTATCATGCTTGAAAAGATATGCAAACGGGAAGGCATTGGAAATATTCTGGCAGATGGGGTGAAAAAGGCGGCTGAAAAGCTCGGCAAGGGAGCCGAAAAGTTTGCCATCGAAGGAAAGGGCCTTGAAGTTCCGGCCCATGATCCCCGTGCGCATAATTTTCTTGCCCTGACGTATGCCACTGAAAACAGAGGGGCGATTCATACGGGTGCGGCCGATCCCAAAATCGAGGGGTTTGACCTGATGAATATGGAGGATGTGCGGTTTAAAATTGAAGGTACCGCAGAAACCGTTGCCAGGGGTCAGGACTATGCCTGTATTTTAAACAGTATGGTTCTGTGTGTTTTTTCCCATGCGGGCTATGCCCAGAATTATTCAGCGGACGGGTTTTTGGGGATTACTGCCAGAGAAGTTGTCGAGTGGTTCAGGCTTGTTACGGGAATGGATTATGATTTTGACAAACTTATGCTGTGCGGGGAAAGAATATTTAATCTTAAGCGTCAGATCAATTTAAAACTGGGCTTTGATCCGAAAGATAATAAACTGCATGAGCGGCTGGCAACGGTTAAACGGGAGAACAGTCCGGCAAAAGACCATAATCCGCCGATTGAAAAACTGGTTGATGACTATTGTAAGTATCGGGGCTGGGATGAGAAAGGTTTGATAAAAGAAGAGAAACTGAAACAGCTGGGACTCTGAGTAAAGTAAATTTTATATATCTAATTGCAAAAAAAAGCGGCCAAAAAATATTGGCCGCTTTTTTTATTGTTATACGTGCTTATTTGTTTATTGCCAGATTATCAGAAGTCAGCAATGTCAAATCTTTTAAAAAGCATTTATTCATACTTGTACAACAGAATCACAGCTTGTTTTTGTGTTGAAATTCCGTTATATCGTTATCATATACACTACTATAATGGCCTTTTTGTATGATATCTTTGTGTTGACTTTAGTTACCATACACACTACTTTAATATTAAACTTGTATGGTAACGGAGTTTGTCATGGCAATAAAAGGTGTATTAAAAGAGGAGTTGCAAAACTCCATTAAAATGCAGGAAAACTACGAGAAAGAGCTGAAAAAACTTCTTAAGGGCAGCCTGATTAAGAAGAACATTAAGGGGCATGAGTATTATTATATTGTGATGCGTGAAAACGGGAAAGTAAAGTTTGTGTATAAAGGCAAGAATGTGTCCGAGGAACTTATTGAAGAGTATGCAAGAGCAAAGGAACTGCGTGAAAAATATCGAAAATTGCTGTTTCAGGTTAAGAAACAAATAATTTTTTTAAGAGGTACTTTGCGTGGACAAAAAGCAATATGATATTTGCCTGGAAGTATTAAAACGTCTGGATGATTCAAAAATTCTGTCTAAAGTTGTATTAATCGGCAGCTGGTGTCTTCCTCTATATAGAGATTTTTATTTTTGTGATTATGAAATGTCAGTTTTACGGACACGTGATATTGATTTTTTGATTTCTCGAAAGACAAAGTTCACTAAAAATACGGATCTTCCGGAGTTATTAAAGGATTTAGGTTTTATTCTAGACCATAGTTTTCCAGAGGGATATGTGAAACTGATCCATCCTGAACTTATCATTGAATTCCTTGTGCCTGAAATTGGACGCGGTACGGAAAAACCATATCCATTACCTGAGTTGTCCATGAATGCTCAAAGGTTAAGGTTTTTAGGGTTGTTGGAAGATAATACAATCATTGTTAATTTTAACGGGTTACGGATAAAATTGCCTCACCCCGTTAATTTTGGGCTGCATAAATTAATTGTATCCCCAAGACGCAAGGACAAAGAGAAACAAAAAAAAGATATTGGCGCAGGATTAGAAGTGTTACGATTATGTATTGATAATAATGATAAAAAGAAGCTGGTTAAGTTGTTTAAGAGTCTTTCTCTGAAACAGCAAAAAAGCATAACAAAAATTCTTGAGACAAATGGTGCGGAAGATATATTAAAAATACTATCTAAGTAATTCATGGGCAGGAAAGAAGCGCTAAGGCTTGAAGATCGTTGTACTTGAAGCAAAATTTCTGCAGGTATCGGGGCTGGGATGAGAAAGGTTTGATAAAAGAAGAGAAACTGAAACAGCTGGGACTCTGACATGCGTCGCCTTAGATCCACAAAAAAACTTATAACTGCGGCTCGGTCAAGATGGGGCCCCAATTTTAATTAATAAAAAAAATGAATTTATCTAAAATTCCTGTTTCTAAGAAGAATTTTTTAAAATTCTTACTAATCATTTTTATTGGCTGGGCGGCCGGCGTGTTAGTGCTTCGCCGGTTTATGGATTTAACGCCTGAAACCTTTAATGCCTTCATTTTGTCTCTTGGGCTTCTTGGCCCGGCAATCTATATCGGTATCTTTATTATACGTCCTTTCTTCTTAATTTCTTCAATCGCATTATTTATTGCCGGCGGATTGGCCTTTGGACCGCTTTGGGGACCTTTGTTTGCTTCTTTTGGCGCGGCTATTGGCGGTTCTCTCGGTTTTTTATTTGCCAGAATAATGGGGCATGATTATGTTTACGGCAGACTGAAAAATAAAAAATATTTTATTGATGATCAAAAATTTTCTTTTTCAATGGTTTTTTTATTAAGTCTGCTGCCTATTATGCCGGTGACCATAATTAACATGGGTGCGGGTTTATCAGATATGAAGTTCAGACCTTATATTATTTCCCATGTATTAGGCGTTACACCAAGGGCATTTGCTTATGGTTTTTTTGGAAGTACTCTTTTTGCAACCGGTACTGTAAAATTTAAAATTGCTCTTATTCTTATATTGCTTATGGTGTTATTGACAGCCTGTTTCGCAAGGAAGTCCAAAAAAAGTGTATAGTCCGGATTCCGTTGTTTTGCCTTAATGTAAAGTTGTACAAACCGTGAAGGAGGATCAATGGCGATCAAGTTAAATGAGACCGTTTGTGTGGGGTGTGGATGCTGCAGCGATGTCTGCATGGCTGGAGCATTAGAACTACAGGTAAAAGCGGTTTTGTATCAGGAACATTGCATAGAATGCAGAAAATGTATTGAGATGTGTCCGACAGGAGCTTTAACGGCTTAGCGCAGTTCTCTATCTTCAGAACCATTAGCACTGCGCCAGGCTACTTAATGAGAACCCTTCACAATAAGATGGAAACTTTCTATGGAATATGATGTTGCCGTTATCGGTGCCGGACCTGCAGGGCTGATGGCTGCTAAAACAGCTGCCCAAAAAGGCCTGAAGACCGTGGTCATTGAAAAAAGGGATTCGGTCTCACTGATTACCCGTTGCTGTTGTCAACTGCTGATAATGGACGAAAATTTTTCGGGTGAAACTCTCAAATACGAAAAGGATAAAATAGTTTTTACCCAAAATAAATTTTCCGTAGATTATAATGGTCCCACACTAAATGTTACGGACAAGTATTATATCTCTCCCAGCGGCCATAAAATTCATTTTGCCTATAAGGACAGGCGTCCCATCGTGATTAAATTCGACAAAGGGTTGCTCCTGCAGCGGCTTTGGGAACAATGTGAACAGCAAGGGGTTGTATTCAGAAACGCCACGGTTGCCTATGATGTCAACGACAGTGGTCAAAAGGTTGAAATTAAACTGACTGCCAAAGGGAACCACACCACGCTCACAGCCAAAAAGCTCATCGTTGCCGATGGCGTTAATTCGCGCTCGGCGGCATCCCTGGGAATGAATAAAGACCGGATCTATTTTACCACAGCGCTTTGCACCCTCTTTCTCCTGAAAGGGTTAAAGGGGTATGAACACACAGCCTTCCAAACCCATATGGGACTTACCTATCAATCCCATGCACCGTTGATCCTCTGCCCATCCTTAGAGGATGAAGAGATGGCCTGTCTGGTTGTTATGGGAAATAAAAAGATGCTGCCGCAGGTGATTTTCCAAAATGCAATGGCCAAAAGCCCGCTTGCTGCCATGCTCAAAAAGGCCCGCCTGGTGAAAAAAATCGGATGTTCTCTGCAATCTTACAGTTCCATGCATTATCCCGCTCAAGGCAATTCCCTCTGTATCGGTGATGCCGCTGCATTTGTAGAGGTCGAAACTCAGGGGGCGCTGATGTGCGGTTTTCATGCCGGAGATGCTGTTCATAAAGAGCTCTCGGGAGAAAACGGTTTTGCGGCTTACACTCGCTGGTGGCTGAATGCCTTTGAGTTCAACACGGATGCTTATTTGCAGGTTGCCCAGGGCTATGCCCTTGTCCCGACCTACAGCGACGATGAACTGGATTATCTTTTTGCCCTGACCGGGGATGAGGTGCTGGAAGGGACCTTCAGCCAGTACAAATCCCCTAAACTTATGTGGGCATCCATGCTCAGGCACGAAGAAAAAATCCAGCGAGAAAAGCCCGAACTCTATAACAAGATTAAGAATAAGAAATTATCACTAAGTGATTTGCTTTAATTTTGTTTAAAATATTTTTCTAATCATTCACATCAACCCTGGCTGTTTCTCAAGAGTGAAGACGCGACCCCTGCAGTTCCGGCTTAATAACCTTAGTGACAAAGGGGCATGTCATCGAGCGGACCAGAGCACTGTAGTTCAGTTGGAAGGTCACTTCTGTGCCGACAGAGAGGTCGTCGTGGTCGGACTCCAGGATGAGGTGGTCACTGCTGCTTCCCATCACTTCTATCCGCTACCACCCGCTCTCCCAGCCAGTTGACAAAATAGGTACGGGCCGCGCCAAAAAGTCCAAGCAGCAGGGCAACAACAAGGAAAAAATAGAAATACCGGTTGATGGCGGAGGCATTTTCTGCATTGAAACCGAAATCAATCACATAACGCACTGCGATCGGCAATGCTAAAAATGCACCCGAAGCAAGCAATAAGGAAACCAGGGCCAAAATTAGCGTGCCCAGATAAGGCCGGATGAACGGGACAATTGCGCGTAAAGGCTTTATCGAGCTGCCCTTGGGACGGTTTATGTTTGATGAGTGCGGTGGCATAAGCGACGTATCAGCATTTGTTGTTTTTGAGAGAATCAATTATGTGAAAACCCGCTATAAATGTCAACATTAATCCTCCCGAAAGCGTCTGCCCTATCCCCCGGCTTTTTTAGCTTTAAAACCAAGATTATTTAGTTCTTCAACTAAAAGGTCCCGGCAATCTCCCTGAATCTCAATCACACCGTTTTTTACGGTACCGCCGGCGCCGCATTTTTGTTTGAGCTTTTTAGCAAGCTCTTTTAATGATGCCTCTTCAAGAGGAAGTCCACTGATTAGAGAAACGCCTTTTCCTTTTCTTCCCCGGGTAGATCGGGTCACGCGAACATTTCCATCTCCTTTTGGGAGATTGTTTTTTTTCTTTTCGCATTTACATTTACCGGGCTGTTTTCCGCAGGTCGGACACATCCCGCTGAACTCTGTTGAATAAACAAGTCTGGTATTATGATCTCTATCTTTCATTTTTAAGACTGCTCCCCCTTTTTTCTTAGAGACTCCAGTTTACCATTATATTCTGGGTCAGGTCTATATTTGATCTTTATTTTTTGACAATTGTTTATTGTTTAGGTTTAACCTCAATCCTCTTAATTACTAATCAAAATTTTGCCGCTTTTGTCTCTTCAGGATCCAATTATTTTCTTTATCGCAAAGAGGGTAGGTAGACCGGCTATGAGAAAACAATAAATAGGGAAGTGTCCCTAATTAACCCTAATTAACCCTAATTAACCTAATTAACCTAATTAACCTTGCATCGTCGGATAAACTTGACCAATGATTTTGCTCAACGACTATAATAAAAAAGTGAAATGCTCTAGACTTAAGTTGGTTTGAATAACCGGGGATGGTTACTGAAATCTTGACAATTAAAGAAATTTCATCTATTTTTATCAATCAGCAAACATATGCCGACGTGGCGGAATTGGTAGACGCAGGGGATTCAAAATCCCCCGGGTGAATTCCCTTGAGAGTTCGAGTCTCTCCGTCGGTACCAGAAAAATCAAGGGGTTACCCACTACGGGTAACCCCTTTTTGTTTCTAAAAACCTGCTTGGGTTAGGAAATGGGGTCAAACCTAAAATTAAACAAATCTATGATTTAAGCTTTTTTTCAACCCTCTGATACAATTTCTTAACTTCTTTGTTCTTCTTTATTACTTCAAAAATCCGCTTTTTGTTTTCGTTTTAGTAACGGGGTCGGGCCGAGATAACTATTTGAAATTATTTGTGAAATAGCCTATATTCACTTTTTTGGTATCAAAATGCATGAAATAGAAAAAGTAATAAATGGCACGTGCAAAACGACATTATCTACCTGGAAAGATCTGGCATATAACCCATCGATGCCACAAGAGAGAGTTTTTGCTGAAATTTGCCAAGAACAGGAAAAATAAATCATCCTTCTGAATGGTTATATGGTGGATACCGGGAGATACAAAATCCCCGCAGAAAGAATATTTTAATATCGTATGATCGCTTGTATGATCTGGCAGAATGTAACAGTTATGAGGAGTTCAGAAAGAATCACAGAGATTGGGTTACTGAGGCCCTTAACAGTGGGGAAAATATTCGGGATAGTAAATGGACTCAAAGTATTGCGGTGGGCAGTGAGAATTTTATTGATAATATAAAAGAGGATCTTGTCCTTAGCGCAAAAGGAAGAAAGGTCGTTTGTAGTAAAGATATTTTTCAACTCCGTGAAACTCCAGTGCCCTATAATGCTGATTTTGATACCAAAAAGAGCGATATAGGATCTGAAAATGGCTATTTGTGGAAATAATATGTAGGTATTACAACTATATATATTGGCCCGACCCACTTACCTATCTCGACAGCAAGCTCGCCCCTTTGCTGCACGGGCCGGTCTTCTCAATTCCCACTGCCCGTAGCTGGCCCAGGCTTTTGTTCGCGGCGGCAAGGAAATCTCCGGGAAGACCGGGAGAAGGTTTGGGGAGAGCGGCCTCCTCGCCTAGGTCCAGGGCATAAATCGCCCGGCTCAGGTTCAGGAGATAGCGCTTCACTCCCTCGCTCTCCCTGTAGGGGCCCTTGTACACCCAATGGTGGGAGAGTCTCCCCCAGATGGTCTGACGGATTGTTTGTACCTGGATCTCCACAATCTTTCCGTTTTTTTCGACGAGGTAGTGGACCGCGCGGTAGCCGCTGCCCCTCTTGTCCTCCAAAAGGCTCTCCCTCTCGATCGTGCGAAAATGCTGCTTTATGGCGGCATCAACTTTCGGGATGTCGCTGAAGCAAGGCAAGACCACGCGGCAGCCGGCGATATCGGTGATATCTTCAAACCCGGCGTATCCCTTCCTTATGACTTTCTCCTTCATGTTTGCAGTTTTTTTTAGACGGCATTTGCATTCATAGCCCCTTTCTGGCGGGAAAAGCTTTTGGAGCTCGGCTTTCGTCTCCTGCATGGGGAGGAGGAAGGTGAGACGAAAGGCCTCGATGCCGGAAGAGGCCTGGCAGCCTGCAGATAGAAGAAGAAGGAGGAAGAAGAAACCGCCCGTAGCTCGCCATGTATTTTTCATAAATACTACCTCCTCACCTGCGTTCATGCGATAGGCTGTTCAACTCGCGATATGGTTCGGTACCCTGGAAAGGTCCCCGATAAATTTGTGCATGATCCAGACACTTCGCTCAAATCCGTTGGTCAGTCCAATCAGATCCGAGCGCTCAAGCTCCAGCAACGGAACCTCCAGCACCATAAATTTTTGGCGAATCTTACGCATCTTTTCGCTGCGATCCTGCGTCGCTTCCCATACCTCGGCAAGATCTTTTGCCTGACCGCTCTCATAAGCGTCCGAAATCGTGAGAAGCAATGTGTCCAGCACTTCATTGACCATCTCGGCCAGATCCATAAGCTGCTGACTCGATTTTGCCGAGCGGGCAGCAATAGAAAATTCTGTCAGGCTGTGGTGGAGCGTGTCCAGGAGGCCATTCCGGTTAATCAGGATAATGAGCTGTTCAGACTCTGCAATATTCAGGTGATTCTTGCCCAGTTCGCTAAGGGCTTCACCCATTGTCTCATTCAGGCAATCAAGGGCTTTGACGATTGTCTCTCCCTTGACTTTGTCCTTGTCGGCCGGCAGGCGCAATGCATCGCAATGGTCGCAAAGCAGTTTAAAAAAGCGTTTCTGCTCTTTGTCCGCCAAAGCCAGCGCCAGATCCGGTGTATCAAAGGCGTGATCTTTGAGAAAGGCCAGCTTCCCCAGGTCTTCTTCGGGAAAAGGCGGCCAGCGCCGCTCAATAAAGCCGAGAATGGGCTCCCGAAGGGCATACATCATGCATGCCCCGAAGACGTTAAACACGAGATATACTAAAGCCATCTGGTATGCCACATCATCACTTAAATGTGTGACAGCCGCATGAACAATCGGGATTCCCGTCCAGCGTTCGACAAAGAAAAGTCCCAGCAGAACGAGACCGGTGATAAGATTGAAGAGGACCTGAAACACCATGATCTGACGCGCAGAGCCACGAAAGCCGGCAGACAGGAGATAGGTGCTCACGCCTCCTCCTAAGTTGCTACCGTAGATGATCGCGATAGTGGTCCAGGTGTTAAGAACGTCTGAACTGGTCATTGCAATCGCCAGAATGGCAACTGATTGAGGTGACTGCACAAGAATGCTGAGCGCCATTCCCAGCATAAATGCCCCAAGAGGCTCACCATTAACACTGGAAATGGTGGCGGCGAACCATTCTAAATTCGTAAGTACGGCCGCAGATGTTCCAACCATCCTGAGCCCGAAGAGCATAAGGCCTAACCCGAAAAAAGCTCTAAAAAGAGGCCTGTAAGAACGGCTCTGCGTGAATATAATGCCACCAATCCCCAGCGCAAAGAGAACAATGGTGTGAATGTTCAGCGTGGCGACCAGGACCACTGTCGATGTGCCAATCGCAGCGCCTAAGCGGACAGGAAGCGAGCGCTTTACAGTAATCACCCCGGCGCTGACCATGCCCACAAGAATGAACGTAATCGCGCTGCCGGTCTGCATTGTCGCGCCCAGCAAACCCCCGCCAAACAGGGAAAGAAGGGGACTCTGGGTCCACCGCTTCAGCAGCATCCGAAACCGGCGGCCAGTCATTTCTCTAAGGCTCTGGATCATCGTGCTGATGCCGACGAAAAACAGGCCGAGACCTGCCAACATACCGCCGACGATGGCCAAAACGTTCATTATTCTCTCCGAAATACGGATTCTATATTGCAGTAGATCGACTGCAAAAGGCCCTATCCTGTCAATCTGCCCGGACATAAGCGGGACAACAATTGTGAACATTATGACTCAGTTCATCAATTGCTCATATTTTATTCTCTTTTGTTCATCTTCTGGCAATCCGCGATTGTATTCAAACAAGGCGCTTTCCCAGTCACCATACATGGGATTGGGAAGGATGATCCATTTTGTGCCAAAATTTTGTCTATACCTTGAGACCAGTGAATCTCTTTTAACCTTGCTTCCTTTGGTGAACCCGCTGTAAAAATCCCCGGCATTGTCACCAATCAATAATAGAATCCTGAAATTCCTGGCAATGGCAGCTCGGCGCTCCCCTTTGTCAGAAGTGTTAGTTTTGTGAAACACAGTATCCATGTCAGCTATAAGTGGAAAACCCATTCTTTGCAGATTTGCCCGCGTTGCCTCTTTTAATTGCTCTCGCCGGTTGGTTATATAAAATACGGTAACCCCGTTCTGATGTGCGTAGGTGCAAAAATCAAGAGCTCCCGGAACAGGTTTTGCGCGCTGCTCTTTGCTCCAGGCAGTCCAGGTATCGCTATTGTACGCCTTACCGCTTTTAATGAGCTGTGCTTCATATGGTGAGTTGTCCAAAACTGTTTCGTCCACATCAATTATTATGGCTGGAGGTAATGTCTGATAGTCAGAGGCCTGCTCAATAGCCGCAGTCCACTCTTTATCCAGAAGGGCTAAATCCAACATTGTTTTTGCTGTCATATAGGCTTGAATGGAAGCAGCTTTGTATTCTGCAGCATGCTGCACCCATAAAACTGAATTGAGCATAGCATGATCATATTTTTCCGAGGTCGTTGTCTGGCATGCACTGAAAAGAATGATTGCTGTTAAGAAAATGCTCAAGTATCTCATGGTGAACCTCATTACTTGTGTCGCTAATACTATTTATTATCCTCCAGCAGAAAGAACCATTGCTTCTTAGCCCTAAAACAAGCGCCATTTAAATGGCGAAGAAGTTTCAAATTTTTTTTAGGTCACTGGCTTTTAAAAAGCACAGCTAGAAGTAAAACGAAGTTTTTTTTGAAACACTTCGGCGTCTTTTTAATCTTCTGTAGATTTTCGTTTTTACTTCAGAGAAACCTCCTGTTGTTACGCTTTAAGGCTTACCAGCACCCAATGCACTGGCTACCGCAAAATGTTGTTTATGTAAAGCCGGCGGCCTTGATTGCCTGAGGAAAATTGATGACATGTTTCAGGTTCGCATTATACCCAACAAATCTGTACACAATGCGCCGCCCTGTTTTGATCACAAGGCACGGTATTCTGATTGCCATGTAGGCCCAATTCGACAGCAGGGTATCAGAGGCCGGTTGAAGAGCACGAACGCCATTTTTCAATTGCTCAATGTCCTTTTCATGATCAGCGATGGTTTCAATGTTCTGAATATCATTCTTATCATAGTCTGTGGCTTTATCACCAACCCTTAAATTGCCGATAACCTCTGCTCTGTAGATAATGGGTGTGGCAATAGCTCTGGAAATACCCAAATGCCCTTCAGGTACTTTAAATGACCCATTTTTTATGATAGTTTTTTTCTCTAATATGCATGTCGCCCACAATGACTTTTTCCACTCTTTGCGTGAAAAAAAAGGAGATTTATTGGACATTTTGCATTCATTCCAAATTTCCAGTCTACCGATACATTTATTGTGAACAATTATGTCGCTGGACTGCTGCCAGTCAGTTTTCTTAAATTTGCGGGTAGTGTACTCCATCCCATAAGCAGTTATTCTTGCACAGGTAATATCTGAATACAGCCACGCTGGAGGAATAAGATCAACGGATCCCTGAAGTATCCCTTCCATAGAAATATCTTGAGTATCTATTAAGATGCCAAAACTATAAATGCAATGCAGTTCCTTGACTCGTTCGGTAAGATCGTGACTTTGTTTATCGAGTTCTTTCTTACTCAGGTTTTCGTTTACGGATTGTCCCTGCTCGTTTGAGATCATCATATTCAAAACTTTATGTGTTGCGTTGTTTAGCGATAGGTATTTCAGATTGTGATTTTTTTGAATGTTTAAATTATCACCAGAAATCCCAGATTAACGATAACTTTCTTTATCGCCCAAAACACTTAAAAAAATTAGATAAACCAATAATTTATAGTTAACATGAAAAATAGGTAACTTCAAGGCAGACTGGATTTTAGAATCAACATTACTTCGGATATCTTTAACAATTCAACACACCTCAAAAGTAAACATAGGCGATAAGATCTTAAAATATTTTACTTCTCAAACTGCTACCATAATCATAAGTAATTTTGAATATATTTATTCGGAGGACTTATTTTGTGAATTTATTCAATTAACCAGAAGTACCTTCGAATCATTTTTAGAGAGTTCCGAGTCAAGGCAATGGCACGTATCCTGAATTCTACACTTTGTTAATGTTACGAATGGTTATCTTATTTTCTGTCAGGTATTGGGTAATGATGTGCTTAAGACAGGCATCTATCAGTCTAGAATTCTCAAAGATGCAAACAGTAAGAAACAGTTATTTCTTTTCACTTTTCATCTAAAATCAGTCGGATGGTCTTTGCAAGATCCTGTTTTTTACAGGGTTTAGGAATGAATCCTTTTATGCCGCTTTGCTTCACTTTTTCACTATCAACCGCATCAGCATAGCCTGTAGCAATGATTACAGGCA
>CAYLYF010000062.1:0-22384 GCA_964387595.1 uncultured Thermodesulfobacteriota bacterium
ATCTGATGTAACTGAAATGCCCGATCCGGTTGAACCCGATAAACAGCAGCATTACGATGCCCACCACCATCCGGTAGTGACCCAATTTCGGCCCCCTTGCAGGTTTCTTGTAGCAGTGCTCAAAGACCTCCTCAAATCCGACCAGATCCAGAAACTTTATCAGTGCCAGTACCCCGCCGAATGCGCTCAATGGTTCACTACAGGTCTCATACGGCGTGGAAGCACTGATTTTTCTTGTCCATAATGGCCGTCTCTTTTTTCCTTTATTTACCTTGCTTCTCGTGATATTTCTTTTATTGCTTTTAACCATCTGGGGTTCCTCCTGTGTTTTTGATTAACGGGTCTCGCAACCCTATTAATACAGGATACCTCAATGGTTTTTCTATGGTTTTTTAGTTCATCGTGCAATATTCAGGTTATATGTTGTGGTCATCATGTTGTTTATTTTCAATTTGCGTTCTGTCTGTACTTTTAGGGATCTTAAATAAACAACAAATTCTTAAAATTATTAGGGCTAGAAAACCTGACGATCTAGTGTTTTTTGTAAAATAGTATGTTCCACCAGCACAACAGGTGACAAGAATCCAGATAACAGTTACTTTTTTATCTATCTTAAAGCTTTTAAAATTTTTCTTTAAATATGATGTCATTAAATCTTGAACTTTTGTTAACAGATTTTTTATCTTTAAGTATACGCAGATATTTTCCTGCTATTTTCATTGAATGATAAATTGCTAGAATAAGTAAACAAATGAGCTCAATCATTAAAATGAAACATATGAAAATAGTTTTCAAAAGAATATTTCTTTTTAATATTGGTAGTGCCTGTAAGACTGTTTTATTATTATACATAGGAAATACTCAATATGTGTATCGCTTATACATGTTGACTTTTAAGTAGATCTCAAAATTAAAGTCACGCAAAATTTATTCAAAGTCCGGGCTAACTTATTGCTTTATTGTACACAGGCCTATTGTAACAATAATTGAAAACGTTAAAGTCCATATGCAGCAAGTAATAAATACGCCCATTTTTTATCGTTTGCGCTGAACGTTCTTTTGACAGGTGAAGTAAAATTGTTCAGCTCATAAACAATATGATTTTTACAATTTCATGGCTTCCACCGCTTGCGAAAAAAAACTTCCATGACCAGCAGGAAGACAGCAAATCCAATTATATACTTAAAACGTTCCTCCCATCTTTTTTTTCGTATTATGTCGGCAGCATTCCTGGTTTTAGCCGTATTGTTGCAAATATATTTACCTTTAAGCCTATCTGCAATCTGTTGCATCAAAGACCCATCAAGCTCTTTAAGAACTTCGTTACCGTTTTTATCCAGTGTATAACCCCCAGACCCATCAGTAAGAGCAACAGGGCTTTTGCCAAACATTTTATTTCTTTTTACTGCAGGCTGCAGGTTTTTCTGAATGTTTGCTGAGTATTGAGTCCGATTCTGCAGAGGCTTTTGTGAAGATCTTCTCTGCTCTTCAAAGGCCACTCCTGTAAAACCGATGCTTGTTATAATGAGAAGAAAAATGCAAAATATTTTATGACCTCTTTTCACAAATTCACTCCCTTAAATCTAAAAATCTATTTATGTGAAAGAAAGATAGTTAATGCCCTTTTGGCTCCCTGGATTGTTATTTCATATCTTACTTTAACTTTGTCGCCGGCTTTTATATCTTCATGCGTAACACTTCCCTTTGAGATGTCATAAATTGTTGTTGTGGGTTTAATCAGAATGATCATGCTTTGCTCTTCCACGATTGAAATAGTCAGCGCTGGCTGTATTCCCTTTGCTGGATCAGCCAAAAACACATTTTCAACTGTGCCGGTTACAGCTTTCGCCCCATTATTTTTCTTGGCTACAATCTTTACCGGTATTATAGATGCCTTGGCAAAACAGCATGAACAGCTGAGCATTACAATCAATATAATATGACAAATTGTTCTCATTCGGTTATCTCCTTTTGAAACTTAGCCACAGGAGAGTTGATGGGGGCCGGCAATTCTCCTGTGGTGATGCCTTGGACAGTGGTTTGTCTTTTCTGTCTAGCATGTATAAAATGTGTGGGAAAGTCAGATGTCAACGTTGTTTCCCGATTTTAATCTTATAGCTGTTTTGTTACTAATTTCTTAGAAAAGCACACAAGCAAACCACAGCCCTGAAAGATTTATTTCTATCAAAAGAGATAACGCTAAAAGAATTCCCCAAAAAAACTGTTAAAGATGTTTTTCCGGACACCGTCTTTTTTTGTTTCATTGTGAAGCCCTTAATTAGTATGTTAAATATTGTAATTTTATTAATAGAAATTTAATGATTCCGATGTAAAATATGGCCATTCTCGTAATTAATTTTTATTTAGGCACACAACTCTAATTCTGTTCATTGAAGCCTCAGATGGTATTCGGAGAAAGGCTTAACCTGGAAGTCAGGACTCCAGACACCGGGGTTTATTGTTTTTATTTTGTAATAATCGTCATTCAGTTTTTAGCAGAGGTTAGTGGTAACAAAAAGTAAGGTTAATTTATTTTATCTTCTCCGGGCAAAATTCATATTGAAACATTATTTTTTAAGTAATTTTGCCAGTATGTATCTGTGCGTTTTTTCTCAATCGTTACAGTCATTCATTTTTATATGTTTGATAGCCAGCAGTCTCTCAGCCAATATTTCTTAACTGCCAAAAAACTGATTGCGTCTCTTTTATATACTAAATGTACAATATTTTGGATTAAGAAAAGATTAGATTAAAATTAAAAATTTCTAATTTTAACCTGTTTGTTGAGTTTTATGCAGGTTCATAGGACCAATAATTTGGCTGGTACATTTTTTCTTTAATGAACTGGATCGGGTTTTCGGGTGGTTACCTAGCAGCATTTCTTTCAGCCCAGGAAATTTGCCAGACCTTAGCGGCAATTTTTGATGATATATCAAGTATATCTTTGAGCGACGGATAAAGACTGCCTAATTTCAAATCCTGTTCATTGACTTGAGCTTTTAAGTGCTTTTGCCGCTGCATAAAACATTGAATCCGTGACCGTTCGTGATTCACTCATAGTTGCACCTAGGCCAACACAGGGGGAAATATACATATTGTTTCCCTGACCAAGTTTAAATTCCCTGTCTCCACACACAACCGGGGCATAAGGACTTCCACTGGCATAAAGGACCGAACCCTCCGTCCATTTATCTGCTTGCTGTGGGTTGTACTCCGATTTATCTGTTGGGTTGGACAGTGCAAAAATAATCGGACGCTCAACACCTTTTTCCATTTCTCTGATGACCTCTTCAGTAAAAGCATTGCTCTGTATACTCAGGCCCAGCATAACAGTTGGTTTTACTTTTCTAACAACCTCAAGCAGTGTTTTAAGATCCTTTTCATACCGTGCATAAAGAATTTTGTGTTCTGCCAGAGCTTCACTGCGTCCGGTTGTAACAAACCCTCTTGAATCCACAAACCATAATTGTTTACGGGCTTGCTCAGTCGTCAAACCGTTTTTAACCATGCTTGCTACAATCATATTAGCAATACCCACTGTTGCAGAGCCGGCACCTAAAAAACCTATCCGTTGATTCTGGATATTTTCTTCTGTAATCTGCAAAGCAGAAAAAATTCCGGCAAGAGCGACAGCCCCGGTACCCTGTATATCATCATTAAAACACAAAAATCTGGAACGGAACTTTTTTAAAAGAGGGATTGCGTGATCATTTGTAAAATCTTCAAACTAAATCAGAGCTTTAGGTCAGCGGTAATGACAGGCTTCTCCGACAGTTGGTGTGTAAATAATAGGGCTCAGTAATTCCAGATTCTCCATTAAAAATCTGTAGGATAATGTCTCATTACGGTCATGTACCGCTTCGATAAACACATGCTTGTCAAGAGCTGTTTTAAACGATCATAGTTCTCGCGTAACCGTGACAACTGTTCATCCATGGTAAGCACCCGCGGTGGGAGCAAACCGGCCGAGCCCAGTTTTTCACGTTCTAAAAAAGAAAAAGCCGTTCCCTTGTAATATTAGTGGATCGTGAATAAGCTCTGACCCTCTTTTTTCTGTTGGATATTTTTTCAGGGTCTTCGAATTAACTTCAGATCTTTTTATTTGTATTTACCTATTAGGTGTTTTATTCTTATAAAGAGTACTGAAAAAAGACTTTGTGCAGTATGTACTTTTTTGCTTTCAGAATTTATTGATTTAAGAGTACCGGCGTTTTAAGAATCCAATCATATCTATTGCAGCCTTTATTTCGATACTTGGGATACTCTATGTGTGCCTGTCCAATCTCAGTAGTCCTGACACATCAGGTCGGTTAAGGAGTACACAAAAAATCAATATGTTTTCTTCATTATAAATGCGGAATTTAGCAAACTCAACTTACAAAGGCGCTTGTTTTTATATGGATAAAAATCAGTACAGATAATACGGTCAGACATAATATAGCGTCCCTCAAAATCCCCGTTCACATAGGTTTTTTTATGACAGAGTTTTCTGCCAAATTCGATGCCAATCATCGTACTTTCAAAAGCCTCTTTTTTGCTCATGTTTTCATTGACACCTTTTGATTGTGTTGTTTTAAAAGGATACCAGTTGTGTGATTAAAAAAAGATTAGATTAAAATTAGAATATTTTAATTTGCAGGACTGTGCTTTGGCAGAAAAATGGCAATTATTGTTACCCTGTCAGGGGTGCTGGATACAGCAATACTGCCTTTATGGGCTTCCACGATTGATTTAGAAATACTCAGCCCCAGACCGGAACCCTCACTGGATCGCGACTTGTCTGACCTATAAAATCTGTTAAAAATATAGGGTAGATCTTCAGATGTAATACCGATTCCATTGTCCTCTATTTTTATCAATACTTCATCCGGGCTGTTTTCAGAGCTGAGAGAGATTATTCCACCTTCTGGCGTATATTTGACTGCATTATCAAAAATATTGAAAAAAACCTGCTGTAGCTGATCTTTATCTCCGGAAATAATTGTTTCTTCTATGATATCACATTGGACCCCAATTTTTTTTCTGTCTGCCAGCACTTTAATATCCTCTACGATATCTCGCAGTAGTAATTGAATATCGAATTTTTTAAAGTCTAAAGTCAGTTTTTTTTCATCAAGACAGGTAAGCGTTAACAGATTTTCTTTTATTCTAATCAGCCGATCAATCTCTTCAAGGATGCTTTCCAGTATCTCGACATACTCATCCACCGATCGCATTCTTTTGAGAGCAACTTCCAGTTCACCTTTCATAATAGTCATTGGCGTTTTAAGCTCATGTGATGCATCTTGCACAAAACGTTTCTGTGATAAAAAGGTGCTCTCAATCCGATCAAGAATATCATTAAAGGTTATGGCCATCCTCTGCAGTTCGCCCTTGCTTTTAGGAATATAAATCCGGGAGGTTAAATCGTTAGCACTAATTTTACGCGCAGTTGTTATCATTTTGTTCAACGGTTTTAAAATTATATTAGAAAGAATCAGACCTGTGATACCGATGATTAATATGGTTATTGGAAAAAGCACAAACAGTATCCTCTTTAGACTTTTCAGAGCTGATTGGATTTTATCAAGAGGTCCGGCAACCTGAACAATATAGGCCACTTTGTTGTTTTCAAATACCGGCAGTGTATAGGCCCGCAGCAGCATTTTTGTTTCAGGTTCAAAAGATACATAAAAAGTTTTGAAGTGCGCCGTTCCCTGTAGTGCATCCTTATAAATTTCTTGGGGTGAAATAATCGTTCGAGGAACATTTTTGGAATTTGCTATAATATTGCCTTCTGTATTAAGAATCTGTACTATAATGTTCAGTAGGTCTGGTACGGGTGATTTCTCGTGAAGCCAACGCTGGGCAATCTTGGAAAAGTTTATATTTTTATTCTTGCTCAGCACATCCAGGTTGAGACCATCTTTTGCGGCCTCATTTTTTTCAATTTCCCAGAAGGTGTCTATGGCATCAACAATGCCCTGTGCTCGGGTTAAGAGCAGATTATCAAGGTTTGCATGCAGTTCCTGGCTTTGCCTCTGATATAGCATAGTGCTGAAACTGAGCATTATTAGTACAAGCAGAATTGAATAGAAAAATACTACTCTAAAACGCAGTGTTCTTAGAAACACATTAGACCTCCAGAATATAGCCCCGGCCGCGCACAGTACGAATTATTTTATTTTCATAGCCTGAATTGATTTTGTTTCTTAAATAATTTATGTATACATCAATCACATTTGTAAATGTATCAAAATTTATATCCCATACATGTTCAGCTATCATTGTGCGGGTAACGACAACGCCGGAATTCCGCATGAGATATTCTAGTAGCTCATATTCCTTTGCAGTCAGATTAATTTCTTTGCCGGCTCGGGTGGCTTTGTGTGTCAATAAATCAAGCTCCAGATCTCCTGCCAGAAGTTTTGTTGGGGTTTTGGCATGTGTACGCAACAGAACACGGATTCTTGAAAGCAGTTCCTCAAAAGAAAAGGGTTTCGTAATATAATCATTTGCACCGGAATCAAGACCGGATACTTTGTCAGAAACCGTTGTTTTTGCTGTAAGCATTATAATGGGAAATTCAAAACCATCGCGGCGTATCTGACGGCAAAGGCTGATCCCATCAAGCTTAGGAAGCATCAGGTCAAGAATAATCAAATCATATTGATTGTCTATGATAAAATCGTAGCCCTCCTCACCATCACGGGCAATTTCAACGGTATATCCTTCCTCTTTTAGCCCTCGTTTTATGAAGGCCGCTATCTTTTTCTCATCTTCTACAACAAGGATACGCATAAATAATTACCTCTAAAACAAAACTGAAAATACTTTTAATGACTCTAATATGGTTTATTTATTATCTCTGAATCATACATAAGATGTTCATTGTCCTGCTTTATTCTTCATTTCCTGTACCTGTTGATTATAAAATCTTATTACTTCTCTGCGGTTCAGCATTCCAAGCAGGATACCAGAGTCATCATCCTGCACAACCGGTAGACTGTCAATGTTTCTTGTCGTAAACTTTTGAAGCACTGTATTTAAATCTTCAGAAGGTGATGTTGCAATTATATCAACAGTGGCAATATCCTTCATCATTATAAGACTGTCGATTTCCCGAGAAAAAAGAACGGATCTGAAATCATTGCTTGAAAATATCCCTACCAGTCTGTCCTTACTATCTACTACAGGGAAATAGTTCTGGTTAGTTATGGAATAGAATTCTCTGAAGGAGTCAAAGGTCATTCCTTGTGAAATACTGGTGGTCTTTTGAACAAGGTTTATAATATCTTTTACTTTTGTTGTTTGGAGTACATCTATAAAAAAATCACCTTCATGTGCCGGTGATTTTATCCTATTTTCAACTTGCTTTTCATAAATAGTCCATCGTTTTGCCGCAAGATATGATACAGAACACACTAAAAGGCTTGGAAGAAGTAAATGGTATGAGTTTGTCATTTCACTTACAAAAATAATAGTCGATATTGGCGTATTAGAAACAGCAGTGAAAAAACCGGCCATTCCAACAACAACAAATGCTCCGGGATCTGTCACGATTACAGGCATTATCCTGTGAAAAATCTTACCAACCACGCCGCCCATTGCTCCTCCAATGACCACCGAAGGTCCGAATACACCACCGCTACCCCCCGATCCAATTGAAAAGGAGGTAGTGAAGATTTTACCTATCGCTAAAAAAAGTAAAAAAGGGATGGTAAGTTCGTTGTTCAGTGCTTGTTGAACAAATCCATAACCGAAGGCAAGTGCCTGAGGTAGAAAGAATCCGATAATACCTGTGCAAAGCCCGCCGATGGCAGGTTTTATATGGTTTGGAATTTTAAAGGACCTGAAAAGTGAGGTGATGCCATAAAAAGATTTTATATAGAGAATACCCGTTCCGACAAGAACAAGGGCCAGGATAAGATATGGGCCTAATTCTATTGGACGTCTGAATAGGAAATCGGGTGATTCAAAGAGAGAGCCCCATCCAAAAACGAGGCAGTATGTACAGTAAGCAACCACTGAGGAAATACCGGCAGGGATAATTACCTCGGACTCAAATTCCGGATCCTTGTAAAGAACTTCGGCAGAAAAAAGTGCGCCGGCCAGAGGGGCCCTGAAAATACTGCCAATGCCTGCGCCCATACCAGCCGCCATCATTATGCGGCGTTCACGGTCTGAGAGTTTCAGCTTTGTCGCCAGAAACGATCCAAAACCGGCTCCGATTTGAGCGATAGGGCCTTCCCTGCCTCCCGATCCTCCGCTTGTCAGCGTTATGGCAGAGGCGATGGTTTTAATTAAGGGAACCCGTTTGCGGATAAAGCCTCCTTTGTTGTGATATGCATCAATTGCCGCATCCGTGCCGTGGCCTTCTGCTTCAGGTGCAAAGGTGTATACCAGCCATCCGCTGAGTATTCCTCCGAAAGCAGGTAATATAAGTAAAATCCAACGGTTAAACGAGGTATCTGTAGGTGGTAGCAGATGACTTTCACCAGCAGGACCTGGCGATCGATAGCCAGCTAAAAAGTCCATTAAATAATGGGCGCCGTACATACAGAGGTAATGGAAAACAATGGATCCCAGTCCAGCTATTAAACCAATTAATATAAAGTAAAAAAACCACTTGCCTGCATACATGATACGGGGTGATTTTTTCATAGAACTAAAGACATTAAGATTTTTTAATAATTGCCTGTATGTATCCATTATTTATCGATATAAATAATCATGCTCAGGAGTAAAAAATTTACTCTGTGTCTATATTAAATATAGTTCTTCTTTCATTAGAAAACAATTAGAGAATAATTAGAATATTCTAATTATCAGACAAAATAAAAATTGTTTGAATGAATTTATTATAGGGATGATTGAAACTGCAGCCCTTAAGAGAGTGCGAAGGCTTGAGAAAGAGCAGGAGTAGAGGGGAAGACAGGAATGGCAAAGATAGCAGGAAGAACAGGATCGTATCCAACTATTAGTACAAAATGTTAAAAATTGGAATAAATCGAAACATATTCGAGATTACCTTAAGGCTGTAAAAGAAGATGTTATTAAAAAACAAGGTGTGATTGAACCGAAGGGTGAACTTAACAGATGGTTAAGCTGCGACCTTGAAAATCCCAAAAGCTCTTCAACTACAAAATTTACAAAAGTAAAATTCCCGTTATTGTCAAGCATGTAAATAATATCCGGTGAATTCTGAATAAGATACTGATAGCGCTCCTCAGAACGGGCATAGTTTTCCGTTCATGATCTTCTTTTCATATCCCAGCCGCTGCTGGTTCAACGCATTTCCGGTAATAACAATAATAAGAAGATCATACCCTCTGCTGTTAATATGGTCCATTATCTCAAATCCGCTTAAATCCGGTATGACCATATCCAGCAACAAAAGATCAAAACTGCTGCTCTCTAAAATTTCCAGCGCTTTTTTGCCGCTGTTAGCCGTCGTAATCTCATATCCCTGTCTGGACAACAGTATCTTAAGGCTGTCACATATATGAGGCTCATCATCAACAATTAGGATTTTCGGATCATAGGACATTTTTCATTCCCCAAAAAGAACATCGCTTCACGATTCAAGAGGCAGGGCAATCGTAGATGACGTCCCTTTCCCTTTTTCTGTCTGGCAGGAGATCGTTCCTTTTAACTCCTTAATTATTTTACAAACAATGGACAGACCGAGTCCCGCATGTTCATCGCCCTTTGTACTCACAAAAGGTTCAAACCGTCTTGATTTAATGCTGTTTGGAAGACCGGGACCATCATCTCTTATTATAATCTCTATACAGTCATCCCGGTCCAGAGAATCATCGGGCTCCTGTTTATTATATCGGGTCTCAACAAATATATTACCGTCTTCATGGATAGCTTCAGCAGCATTTTTAATAAGATTAAGAAAGACCTGCTTCAGACTGTTTTTTGCTGTCATTGCCTGTGGAAAATTCGAAGTAAGATCAAGATGTAAGTTTATTCTGCTCTGCGGCAATGGATCCCCTTGTTTTCCTGCACAGGAACGGAAAGTTCACTGATGACGCTGTCCATGGACGAGGAATCTATTGCCGTACCCACAAGAAGATTTTCCGGCTCATGATAAAGAAAGAACAATATTTTTTTAATATCAAAAAGTATCTGCAGCCCCTGATGGGCAACATTTAAAATTGCGTTTATGTCCCTTGCATTCAGAAGGTTCTGCAGCATTCCCTGAAGAAGCGACATATCCCGGACTCTTTGCACAAGTTCACCCTGTGCTTTCATGTCACTTTTATAAACAGCTTTTTTATCTTTAATATCTTCAATTGTAATACCCAGTGACTGAGCAACATGTTTGACCTTGAAATCAGCCTGCTCTATTAAATCTTCTGTTTCAGCAAGACTTAATCCAAACATATCTGCTGCTATTTTTAAACGCGCAGCATCATCATAGCAATCAGAAAAGAGACTGTTCGCCGCACAAACTATCTTTACCATCGGCAGCGCATTTGAAACCCTTCCCGGAGATTCGTAATGATAGAGAAAAGCGTCGAAAATAAACGATTCCATCTGCCAGTGTTCAATCAGACAAACACCGGCCTCTGCATGGGTAAACCCCAGTGTCTTATCCTCTGCAGCGAGCAGCTCCGAACCCTGCTGCACATCCGCCAGGATCTCTGCATATTCTTCAGGAAAATTTTTCCACATTAAAAGCTTGCCCACATCATGCAGAAGGCCGGAGACAAAGGCTTCTTCACAAAAAGGATAGGCCATTTTATTTGCAAGCACCGCACATTCAAGCGAATGGAACCAGTACTTTTAAAGATTAAAGGCAGAATTCTTTTCCATATCGTCAAAAACCTGATATACCGAAGCACTCAGCGCAAGATTTTTAATTGCATCGATCCCAAGCAGAGAAATTGCCTGTTCAAAATTATGGACTTTCTGTGGAAGATTATAATAGGCCGAGTTAACCAGCTTTAATATTTTTGAACTTAAGGAAGGGTCTTTTTCAATTATTTTTGCCAGATCATTAACGGTCATATCTTCTCTGCTGCATGCTTCCATAAGCTTCAGAAGGAGATGCGGCAGACTGGGCAGGTTTTTTGAAAATTCAAGCCTGTCAAATTTAGTACGTGATACTCTTTTGCCCTAACCCTGCAAAGGAGCAAACCTTTTCCCTTTGCCTTCCGGTACCGTCCCGTCGAACCCGAATGACGCTTCTTCCGTATGATCAGGCCTTACATCATCTTTTTTGTTTTCACCCTTTCCCTCAGGTATTTCTGATTTTGTCTTTGGTTCGTTTTTGTGTATATACTCTGAAGCAATATCAGGTTCATTAATTTCTGTTTTTTTATTTTTTGTATTATTTGACAGGTCAAGAGAGCTTTTTGTAAACCCCATAAAACGTGACCAGAACGACCCGATATTTGTCTGTTCAAATTTTTCAGATTTATTTGAAAAAAGACGGGACGCCATGATATTAATACATTTGGCCGCATTTGATTCGGGGAAAAGGGTCACAAGGGGCTGCTGCTTTTTAACAGCTTCAGGAACTTTCGAGTCTTGAACCACGACCCCTAAAGGTATCAGATCAACAGCAAGATATTTATTTACGACCTCTTTAAACTTACGGTATGTCTGGCTGGAAACTTTTGTGTAACTACACTGATTGACAACAACCTTGACACGGCCGCTGAATTTATTCACGCAAAGGACTTTTAGCAGAGCATATGCATCCGTAAATGAGGTTGCTCAGGCGTTATTACGATTATCACTTCTGATGAAGCAAGACAGAACGAAAGCACATTTCTGGTGATACCTGAAGAAGTATCAAAGAGAAAATAATCATATTCTTCCAGATCTGAAAAGGCCTGAACGATAGGCTATAATTCCTCAGGTTCAGGATTGGCAAGTTTTTCAACACCGGAACTGCCCGGAATGATGTCAATCCCCTGATACGTATGGATAATAATATCCTTAACACTCTTTTCATTAAGGATGACATCCTCAAGGTCATATTCAGGATACAGACCTAAAAGGATATTTATATTGGCCAGGCCAAGATCAGCATCAAAAAGACAGACTTTTGACTCAAGTTTGGACAGACACAGGGCAAGATTTATACTGATGCTGGTTTTACCAACGCCGCCCTTACCGACTGTAATTGTGATGATACTTGTCGTTTTTTGTCCCTGATTATAAAAAAACAAACCTCGTGAAAAGAATATGTTGAAAAAAACAAATAATAATAATAGGTTAGCTAACAGCAGCTATTGTTTTCACCTAAATTTAAGCATAGTTTAACATATCAGGAATAATCCTGTATCTAATATATATGTCGGTTTTAGGTCTGTACTATGAAGTATTATTTTTTAAAAAGAATATTTTTAGTGATTCCAACACTCATTGGAATCACATTCATAAGCTTTCTTTTGTTAAAAGCACTGCCCGGAGACCCTGCTCAGGGACTTGCCGGAGAAAGAACCTCGCCTGAAACCATCGAAAGGCTCAGGCAGGAACTCGGCACTGACAAGCCCATTCTTTTTCAATACACCGGATACATGAAACTTTTATTAAAGGGTGAACTGGGCCGTTCATATTATACAAACAGAAGCATCGCAGATGACATCAAAGAAAAACTGCCCAACACCTTGAGACTGGCTGTCGGTGCCATGATTTTTTCAGTGATAACAGGTCTTTTGCTTGGAATATTAATGGCTCTGGATCCCGGATCCATATGGGATAGGATAGGACAGGTTCTCTCTGTAAGCGGAATATCAATACCTGTGTTTTTTCTGGGTCTTCTTCTTATCTATCTTTTTTCTTTCATTTTTCAGATATTCCCGCCTTCAGGGATGGGAAACGGAAGCATATTGTTTCTGATCATGCCGGCCGCAACGCTGGGCCTGAATTCATCAGCCTATCTTGCCCGGATTACCCGCTCAAGCCTGATCGAGATACTTTCCCAGCCCTACATTACAACGGCTAAAGCAAAAGGGGTTACAAAAAGCGGCATCATCATAAGGCACGCATTAAAAAACGCATTTATTCCAATCATCACGCTTATCGGCCTTGATTTCGGAAGTTATCTAAACGGCTCTGTTCTGACCGAAACCATATTTGGGTGGGACGGTATCGGACGGTACGCTGTGGAAGGGATATTTAAAAGAGATTATCCTGTGATACTTGGATGCGTTCTGGTAGGAGCAGTCCTTTTTATTCTGGTTAATTTAATCGTTGATCTGCTTTACGGATTTATCGACCCGAGGATCCGGCACAGGACAAAAGCATAATTATACAGGGGAGAACCATCTTGAGTCTTAGCCGCAAAACTAAAAAAAGCAGGGCCTTTTATTATTCCCTTACGGTTATTCTGCTGTTTGTCCTTGTTGCTCTTTTTGCACCGGTCATCGCCCCTTATGATCCTCTGGCCATTAACCTGGATCATATAAAAGAAGCACCGAACACAAAACATCTTCTGGGCACGGATACGATAGGAAGAGATGTATTAAGCAGAATCATATATGGAACCCGTGTCTCTTTATTTGTGGGCATAAGCGCAACCGTGTTATCACTGGGGCTGGGACTAATCGTCGGACTGATCGCAGGCTATTACGAAGGAAAAATCGATATGTTTTTCACCATGATCATCGATCTTTTTCTGGCCTTTCCCAGCTTACTGCTTGCCATAGGAATATCTGTTATTTTACCCCCCGGGCTGATTTCAGTTACTTTTGTGCTCTGCCTTGTGGGCTGGGCATCCTTTGCACGTCTGTTCCGGGGCATGGTTCTCTCGTTCAAAGAAAATACCTTTGTTGATTCTGCCCGGGCAATCGGATGTTCAAACTTAAGGATCATGTTTATCCACATCCTGCCCCACTGCCTGCCGGTATCCCTGATCGCGGCAAGCCTGAAAGTCGGCAGTTTTATCCTGTCAGAATCCGCGCTAAGCTTTCTCGGCCTCGGCGTCCAGCCGCCGACACCCACATGGGGAGCCATGGTCAGCCTGAACAGATGCTATCTTCCTTCAGCACCCTGGATGGTCCTTTTCCCGGGACTTGCAATCGCTTTAGCCGTTATTGCCTTTAATTTTTTTGGCGATGCATCAAGAGATATGCTAGGGCAGGATATTAAGATATAAAAGGAGGACTCTTAAAATAAGGCAATTTAATGTTTACTAATTTTATCTGTTTTTATGGTACTGGCTTCACTCATCCAGTCGGAGATCTCTTCTTTATCAACAGGCACGTTTTCAATCGCTTCTCTTAAGTCTGACCTGCCTTTTTCTTCCAACCATCCGATTACTTCTTCCAAAGTTTCAAGCTCTTCAATAAGTTCTCTGTCCTTCATAGCACACATCTTCTTCCGCAAATATGAATTCCAAGGGTTCCCCTGTGACTATTATACCGTTTCCTTCTATCCAGTCTACAATTTCTTCCAAACTTTTGAATTTTTCTAACGTTTCATCAAAATTCATTGAGTTGCATTTTCTTCAAAACAGAGAGCATCCAGGGTCTCTTTAAGAACAAGCTGCTCTTTTTTTTCGATCATATCTATTATTTCCCTGATCGCTTCCATCTTTTCAATAAGATTTCTATCATCCATTTTTTGCCCCGTTCTACTAATTAGCTAAAAGAAACCATATTTTCAACTAAAATACACACAAGAAAAGTGCCAAAACAATGTTCAATATAAGTTTTTATTTTTTAATTAAAAATCAACATGTTAGAGGTTTTATGTTTTTTAAAGCAAAAAAATATGGCTCTCTGTGTCCGAGACTTGTCTTATGTGACAATATTTTGTTCTACTTTCCCAAGACAAAGGTTATAGCGAGCCGGGAAAACCCGTCATTGATTCAGCTCTACCCTTGACATGAATAATCAAAAAAGATATAAGCACTAACTTAAGGATAAACCCATATCATTTATCAGGACAAAACATGAAAACAGTATATGTAGACGGACAGCACGGAACCACAGGACTTGAGATATTAACCCGCCTTGAGAGCCGGAATGATGTCGAACTTATTAGAATTCCTCATGAAAAAAGGAGAGATGCCTCTGAACGAAAAAAACTGCTAAATGAAGCGGATCTTGTTTTTTTATGCCTTCCGGATGATGCGGCCAGAGATTCTGTTGCCTCAATAAAAAACCCGAAAACAAAGATAATTGATGCAAGCACCGCACACCGCACGGCAGATACTTGGGTTTACGGAATGCCGGAAATTTCAGGGCAACGGGAAAAGATCTTAAGCTCCAGCAGAATCGCAAACCCGGGATGTTATGCCTCAGGATTTATTCTCATGCTTCGTCCCTTAATTGAAAAAAAGGCAGTTGCACCGGCCTATCCCGTGGTTACCTATGCTATTACAGGATATAGCGGCGGCGGAAAAGGCATGATCGCAGACTTTGAAAATGTCGATCCGGAAAACCTCCAGGAAATAATGTGCCGGCCCAAAAACCTGCAAATGGGGCACAAGCATCTACCGGAGATGCAGAAAATGTCACTTCTTGAAATCCCGCCCCATTTCCTGCCCATCGTCGGAAATTTTTACAAGGGAATGCTGGTCTTTCTGCCTCTTTTTACGGAGAACTGCTTGGGAGATTTAAGCGGGGGAAAAATACATGAGATAATTACTGAATATTATGCTGACGAACAGTTTGTAAAAGTAATGCCTCTAAACAGCGAAGAAAAACTTAAGGATGGATTTCTTTCTCCCCTTGGCTGCAATGATACCAACAGAGTTGAACTGTTTGTTCATGAAAACAAAAACCAGACGCTCATAACAGCACGTCTCGACAACCTCGGCAAAGGCGCTTCCGGAGCAGCTGTACAGAACATGAACATTCTTTTTGGATATGAAGAGTCTCTGGGATTAAACCTGTGAAAATCCTGACTTGTTTTTAAAGCAATCGCGAATCGGTTTTGATCTAAGCCGGCAGATTCAATTGATCCGGTCTTTGATCGGCTTAATTCACTAAAAGCTCTAAAAGCTAGAGCATTTTCTTAACGTGTAACCGTTGCGCAGCAAGAGGCTGAAGCGGTACAATCAAAAAGTCAAATTTCAAAGTTCAAATGCCAAATGAATGACAAAAAAGAAAAAAGGATAAAAGGTTTTGGCCTTGGTGTTTTTCAGTTTTATTTGGTCGGCGACATATCACGCATACTCCGAACCTCGGTTTGGAGTTCCCGCAAAACAAGCGGGATTTTTCGACATGCGGCATGTATCTAAAACAATCAAACTTAACTACCGAGATACCCAGTAGCTTGCTACGAAGAGTATCCTATTTTTAATTTGAACTTTGAAATTTCATTTTAATTCATTTATATCGTTCAATCCGTTCAAACTGTTCTTGAGGCGACAATATTAAAAAAATTGTTCTAATTGCCTTCTAACAATTCAAATAGCCTGAGGTGATATTATGCAGCCATCCAACAGCTCGACACTCAGTTTCTTTCCGGGTTTTGAACCTATTCGGATTACAACAGAAACTGCTGTAATTAATGGCGTAAGAAGAGGAAGCGGCCCCCCTTTGCTCCTTTTGCACGGCTGGCCTAAAGTCGCATGTGGAGTGGCATCAGGTCGCACCGCTTCTTGCCGTCCATTTTACCGTCATTGCCACTGATCTCCGGGGATATGGCGACAGCAGCATACCTTCTGAAAGCAGCAGCCATGAAGAATATTCCAAAAAAGAAATGGCGCGGGATCAGATCGAACTCATGCACCGTCTGGGATTTGATCGTTTTGCAGTCGCAGGGCATGACCGCGGTGCGCGAGTCGGACATAGAATGGCCATTGATTATCCGGACAAAATAACCCGGCTTGCACTCATCGATGTGGTACCGTCATACAAACTGTACACCCGCCTGACTCAAGACTTTGCAACCGCCTACTATCACTGGTTTCTCCTTGCCCAGCCTTCGCCGCTGCCCGAAACTCTTCTGGGAAACAATGCGGAATTTTTCCTTCGAACCTGGGCCTTTAACGGGTTGATTCCTGATGTGATCACCGATGAAGCCTTTGCCGAATACCTTCGAGGCTTCAAAAATCCTGAAAGACTTCATGCCATGTGTGAGGATTACCGGGCCGGTGCAACGATTGATCTTGAACATTGGAAAAAAGATCTTCATAAAAAAATTCAGTGTCCGCTCCTGGTACTCTGGGGCGGCAAAGGGGCCATGGGACTTCTTTACAATGTGCTGGACGAATGGCGGGAAATCGCTGTAGATGTGCGGGGCAAAGCATTTGACGGCGGGCACTGGCTTCCTGAGCAATTTCCGAAGGATGTTTCCGCTGAGCTTTTATCGTTTTTCGAAGAGCACCCGGAAAAGCAGTAGGAAACCAATCGGGGCCAGACACTATGCTCACAATTTCTTTCTCCCCCTGACTGTAATAATACAAACAGAGTTGAACTTTTTGAAGATGAAGAGTCTCTCGGGACTTAACCTCTAACAATTATATTTTATAAAAAAACCCGGAGAAAAACGTCGGTGCAGACTATTTATTCAGGAAAGGTCTAAAAAGCTGCTTTTATGGTCCCCTCCTGTTTTGAAACCTCTTTTAAAAGTTTTTCTGCGATGATTTTCAAATACTCTTCTTCCTGCCCCTCATAAGGTGAAACCGAAAATTCTTCTTCAACTTTTTTTATAAGATTTTTTATCTCATCATCAGCCATATTGACTTTTAGGGTTCCCTCATCATCAACGACTCTTAAAGAAACCCATTTTCTGTCTTCTGATTCGCCCTTCTTCTCAGTTGTCTCGTCAACAAATTTTTTCACACACAGACGTATCTTCTTTTTTAATTTCTTATCCTCATCCATGGCTTCTCGAATACATCCTTTCTCCTGTTGTTAAATAAAACTCCCCTTTTTTTACTGTTTTTAAAACTTCCTACAGACCTTCCAGAAAAGCTTTTTCAATCATCTTTCCGGCACGGATTGATTTTTTATACCATGAAAGTTTCAGGTCCTGCCTTTCCTTTTCAGGAAGCTTCCACCTGACCTCTGAAGCCCTGAGCCGCTCAATAATATGGGAAAAGGTTATCGCAACACTCACTGATATATTATAACTCTGCGTAAAGCCGTACATCGGCAGTTTTAAACAGGCGTCTGCCGCATCAAAAGCATATTCGCTAAGTCCCTTGTCTTCATTTCCAAACATGAAGGCAAGCTTTTTTCCCAGGGGTATTTCACCCAGTGAAAAACTGTCAGCCTCAGGAGAAGTCGCAATGATCATGTAGCCTTCTTTTCTTAAAAGATCAATACACTCTTTTGTATTATTTTTTGTCTTTTTTTTATAACAATGAAGATCCACCCACTTTAAAGCCCCCTGGGTCACCCATTTACTGGCAAAAAACGGGCTTTCATTTTCCGGGTTTTCTATGATATGGATATTCTGAACCCCCAGACACTCACAGGTTCTGATGGTGGCACTGGCATTATGGGGTTTGTTTATATCTTCAAGTACAAGAGACACATAATCGGTCCGTTCTTTTAGAACCCCGTCAATCTTATCTTTTCTTTCCGGGCTGACGTACTGAGCCAGATGTTTAATCAGTTCTTTTTTAGTTTTCGAGTCCATAAAAACAGCTCCGTCACCTGATGTTTTACATAGTAGATACGATTAAATATTTTTATCTTGATTTATAAATAAAAACAACTTTTTCTTATTGATAAAAACACCTATTCGGAATATTATTATTGTCCTGCGCCCGTAGCTCAGCTGGATAGAGCATCGGACTTCGAATCCGAGGGTCGGGGGTTCGAATCCCTCCGGGCGTACCAGATAAATCAAGCACTTAGCTCTTTAGGGTTGAGTGCTTTTCTTTTTGTGTCTCCAAAATGTCTCCACTTTCTCCAAAAACTGCTATTTCAAGACGGTTTGAAGCCTCTCTGTTCACTGAATTCATCAAGTGTCCATAAACATCCATTGTAATACTTATTGATGCGTGTCCCATTTGAGTTTGGATGTACTTTGGATTTTCTTCTTGGTCGATAAGAAGAGCTGCATATGTATGTCTTAAATCGTGAAAACGAATTCTTCTAAGCTTTGCACGTTTTAGTGCTGGATGAAAATGCCTGTTAACCATGTTATGACTGTCCATTGGCTTACCCTCTTGACTAGGGAATACAAGATTAAGTTCATTCGGTAGACAGGCCAATTGCCACTTCTTTAATTCTTTAATAACCATTGAAGAAAGGTCGATTGCTCTCTTAGATGTTTCGCTCTTTGGTGGAAAGAACCCTCCATGGTTAAATGTACGCTTAACCCGTACTTGACTATTAAACCAGTCGATATCATCCCATTGAAGGCCTAGAAGTTCCCCCTGACGCATCCCAGACATGACAGCCAAGAGAAACATGATCTTATACTTTTGGACGTCTGTATTGTCTATGAAACTTCTTATCTCTTCTGGTTTTAGGAAATCCACCTCTTTTTTACTACTCTTATTTTTAGGTTTATCTATTTCTCTTATAGGATTAGAATCGATATATCTCTTTCTTACACTGTACTTAAGTATACCTCCAAGGGAGATAAGTATTTTCCTGAGTGTAGGAGGGGTTACTTCCTTTGCTGTTGCATAACCAAGATACTTTTCAATTGAATGAAAATTGATACGGTTTATCTTTGTGGCTCCAAAGTATGAGGTAAGATGATTATTAATATGCCCTTCATATTGAATAAATGTTGATTGCCTGATGTTGGGCTTTTTATATTCCAGCCAGTTCTTGGCAACATCTGAAAAGACAGGTGTATTCCCTGTTGTTAGAAAAACCCCCTTTTCTACTTCTTGCTCAATTTCTCTTAGCACCTTTTTAGCATTTTTCAGGGTTATTCCTTTTGGCAGAGTTTTTAATCTTCTTTTTCCGTGCTGGTCATAAAAATCAATAACATCTCTATTTCTTTTTTTTGTTATGCATGCCATGTTATTATCCTTTCTGTTAGATTGTATACAATGTATACTTAGTATATAATGTATATTGTTGACAATTTCAAGGTTTTTATCCATAATCTGCATATGGAAAATAAAAAAAATGAAATAATCTCCTTGCGTATCAAACCTGAACTTAAGCAACTACTGGAAAAGATTGCTAAAGATGAGTTCCGACCCTTGTCCTTTCAAGTAGAAAAAATTATTCTTGAGTGGCTAGAGGACAGAAAGCTTCTTCCAAAGAGTACAAAAAACAAACGTTGATAACCTGCTTTATTCTGAACAATCTACCCACCGTAAATGTTAGAAATTCACCTACAATACTTATAAAAAGAGTTTTATCAATTTTATAGGTGGTTTTTATGTTTATAGATATGATTTAGGGTTTACTTCATATTCTTTACTTTTAGGCCTTCCAGGTTTATTTGTTATGGGAAATTCAATCTCACGGATATAATTACGCTCAATTAATATTGGAATACCCAACTTAATATCAGCAATCTTTTTAAAAGCGTTCATAGTTCTCAAGACATCTGTTTTTGTAAAGCTGGTTAGTTCTTTAGATTTTAAATATTTTAATGTTAATTTTGCGGAACTAATTTCAGGAATTTCTCCCATCATGCCAAGGATGAACAATACATGATTTTTATAGGCTAATCCGATTTTACAAGCATTGTTCATCGTAGCTTCTTCTATATCCGTCTTTTCTCCGTCCACACCATGTTTGGCCATATGCAATAACCCCGCAATTCTAGCAACATTACCGGCAAGTTTACTTCCCCAATCTGTAAGCTCACAAAGGTCTCCACCTGCTTTCATAGAAGCTTCAATAATGTTATAGAAATTATCCCATATTAATTGTGCTTTACTTTCTAACTCAAGCTTCTTTGTCTCATCCTCAAGGGGTATTGACATTAGTTCGTTTAGATGAAGTTCGTAAGCGTTCCTTAACTCTTCCTCTATAGTTTCGTACTGTCTAAGCCTGTTACCAGCCAAGTCTTTACATCTCCAAAACAAAAATCTTCCCACCAGACCTTTACCCTTAAACTGTTTCACATCTCCTATTTCACGAATAACTTCGGGCTGAACGTTTAAACACATCGATAGTGCAGGTCTATTCATATTTACGCTACCTCTACCAATCCTGTGACAGCAAACAGGGTCACCGCTAAAGGATTTTAAAACTAAATCAAGGTTTGAGTTTTTACTGTTATACAAACCAGCAAGGATTTGAAATATTCCGCCCTCTGCACTCATAATACCTATACGTTCTTTGTTCTCATTCATAACTACACCTAGTTTCTCGGTGGTAATGTCGTCTACAGCAAATATTGATTCTGTTAAGATGGGGGTTTTTTTAATTTCATCCATGAGACGATTGCGTTTAGCTTCCAGTTCTTCGTGCTTATTCTTGTTGGAAGCATTAGACATATCATTTTCAACCAGTTCTAAAGACTTCGTTAGTATTTTATTGTTTGATTCTGATTTTTTAATTTCATCATACCTTCTTTCTTTTTCGTTACGCTGAAATATATAAATCGGTTTGCTCATTTCATTAAACACAGCACTCTTCCTTTCTCCCGATTCCGCAACATTACAAATATATAGACTTAACTGTTCAGGATGAGTATTCAAATCAACAACAAATTTTTTCTGTAAAGCAATAGCAAGTACTCCTATGTAACAAGCGGCAACCATGCCTTTATCAGCTTGGATTACCTCCGCCACTTTTTCAACCATCTTTTTACCTTCCAAAGGTAATGCCTGTACTGGAAACTCAACAAGACTATCCGCATCATCAAACGGGATTATTTCCGGCCAATCATTTATTTTTTTAGCTGTATTCATTTAATTTCCTTCAATTTAAGTTTATGTAATTTTTTGCGTAAGTAGTATTCAAGTTCTACTGCTCTAGAGTCGCTAACCATCGTCTCTACCATATGAGAAAGCTTAAACATGTTTGAAACAAGGTCTTCCTGTCTCTGAAGCATATTTGTTTGTTTATCTAAAAGAACTTCGAAGATCTCACGATTCAAGTTAAGACATTCTAAATTCTCTTTTTGTATTTTACATTTTATGCAATTTTCTTGATTCATTGCCACCTCCCACTTGGATTACTCTTCAGCCAATCAACAACTTCTTCAAAATCAAAGCGATAATATTTACCCACTCTTAAACATGGGATGGTGTTTTCACCCCTCATTCGGGTTTGTGAATACAGCCAGCTTTTCTTTATCTTTAATTTTTGTGCTAGTTCATCAATTGTTATAAAATCTTCCATTTATTCTCCTTTGTATTGGTTTAAGAATTTAATAATTTCTTTTTTAATCTTGGATAAAAACAGTAAATCCCCTAGATGCAACAATCAGGTTCATCATCAAACCGGAATTGATGGAATTATTTCCGGCCTCTTTAGTAAAATGGAGGATTAGTTTTGGTGCTTAGATTTGATTGAATAATTTAATAAAAGAGTTATAGTTATTCTTTAAC
>CAYLYF010000063.1:0-22355 GCA_964387595.1 uncultured Thermodesulfobacteriota bacterium
GATCTTTTCCCCACTGTCACTTAAGCACTTTATATTTTTGGACAGGCTCTAGTTAGTGGCTGACACCAAAAACCCTGTTTTTCGCAGGGGATCGCAGCGTCAATGCTCCATTTAGGCGCAGCCAAATAGCAGCATTGGCTGTGCAAAGTAATTAAATTACACTAAAGCAGCTGTTTGTGCGCTTTTTAGATGCAGATCTCCTGCCAATCAGGTGACCGTATTCAACCTTGGAACCGCCTACAAGCTAATCAGGCAGCAAGTGCTCGGCGGCGCTTCTTGAGTCGTTCCAACTTTTTTTGTTGAATAATATGTCCGAGCATTTGCAAATTTATACAGACCACGAAAGGCAAAATTAGACTATGAAGATACTTGGTTTCTTGGGAAGTCCGAGAGTAAACGGGAAATTCCCAATTCCCCGCCCCGGTTCAGCCGTAAACTTTCCCAAAAAAGCATCGATCATCATCGTAGGGAACTCTGCCGATGAATATGAAGAGGTAATGGGTGCCCCCTGCTATGAAGCAGTAGAAGCTGACCTGATATGGGGACAGATCGATACCCTTGATAAGCTCTATGTGGGCGGTATGGAAAGCATCACACCGCAGGCTTTTTCCGAATGGCTTGAAAAGGCTTTCCGAATGGGTGAACATCTGGTCGATGAAACAAACAATATAAGAGTCCCGCAAGAAGCCGTTGCTTAAATTGAACAGCCTCCGGCAACAAGCCGGAGGATTCAGCTGCCTGCCGAAACAGTCTAAAAGAAAAACATAACGCTTGAAAATAAGCCAAGAGGAGAACATCCCTGATAAACAGAAGTAATTGAACCGGCAAACGTTCTTCTTCTAAAAATGAGGGCTTGATACTCCGAAGGAATTAGTCTTCAATAAATCCGGAAAACCTTTTGGCCTCTTTCTCGTTTCCCTGTCGGGAATAGATCTCACTGATCTTTTTAAAATAGTGCTTCCGGTTATCTGTATCCGTTTTGCTGAGATTTAAATAGATCTCAAGTATCCCGGTTGAGTAATCCCCCACAGCAAAACTGGTTTCCGCATAACGAAGCATAATATACGGGTCAGGCCTTTTTCCACAGCCCTGGCATTTGCCTAATATTTCACAGTACACATCTCTTGCCGCTTCATTTGAGCCGGAAGCTTCATAGGTTTTTGCCAGAAACCGTGAAATATGTTCATCCCAGCCCTGTTCATCAAGAACCTTATTATAGATCTCCACTGCTTCATCAAATTTTTTCTGATGAAAAAAAGTTTCGCCCTTAAGGATCTTTATGGGTACTGAACCGGAGATCTCAGGCACACATTCACAGAGAAGCTTTTGAGCCCTGTCAAAAGCTTCCCGTTCCCACAGGATCTCACATATAAGGGTATAGGCCCGGGTTGATCCGGGATGCTTCATAATAAACGAGTCCAGAAGAGCGAGGGCTTCATCAAGCAGCCCAAGGTTGGTCTTTGCCGTGGCAAGCTCAAGCGGAATTAAACTTTTTTCATCCGGATTTTCATCCATGGCCAAAGATAATTTTTCAGCTGCTGTTTCAAAATCACCGTTATGCAGCGCCACATAGCCTGTTTTGAAATTATCTCCGTAACCCTGATACGCTTTATTCTCTTCCGAAGGCAAAGAATTGACGATCGCGCCAAAATATTCGTCTTCACTGTGGATAAATTCTTTCGCTTCTTCCTCGTCCTTTTCTATTGCTACCTGCTCAACCTGTACCTCATTTTTCAATTCCATCTTTATTTCATTAAGTTTTTTTTCTATCTCAGAAACAAGGTCAGACTCTTTTGTTAATCCCAGAGCCAGATCAAACAATTCTTCTGCTTCATCAAAGACTTCCGAGGCTATCAGCTTCTTTCCATTTTCAACATGAAGCCGGGCCAAACGCTCCTTCGTATTAACGACTTTTTTTTCAAGCTGACCTTTGTCTCCCGGATTACCGGAATCTTTTTTCTCAAGTTTATCAATTGCTTTTTGATATTCTATTATTGCCAGACCATATTCACTGTTCTCAGCATACTGATCCCCTTTTTGTTCCAGCTCTTCCGGAGATTTACCCGAAAATATATTAAGAAACCCCATAATTAATCCTCAATATTAAAATAGTTTTTTACAGTTCAGCTTTAACGATTAAAATCCTACTCAAATATTATACTGAAATAAATTTACTGACCAGAAAAAACTTGTACAGCAACTTGATCAAACATTAAACATGAATAAACGCAACAAACAAAAAAGAGGCGGGAAACCCCGCCTCTTTTTAATCTGTACTCCCCTGTCCCTTTGGATCTAATTCTTTTTTGTGCCTTCTTTGTAATCTATTTTAGCGGTACTGCGTAATGTGGCAAGATATGCAGCAACTTCCTGGTTCTGCTTTTGTGCCTCTAAATACGAGGAGATCTTGTCCTTAACCTGCTCCAGCGGAGTGGTCTGAGCTTCCGTACGGTCAATCAGTTTGATCAGATGAAGACCGAATTGTGTCTCAACAATACCACTCACCTCATCTTTTTTAAGATTAAAGGCAACGTCTTCAAAAGGCTTTACCATTGATCCCCTTGAAAAAGACCCGAGTTTTCCACCCTGTTCCTTGCTGGGACAGTCAGAGTACTTGAGTGCAAGCTCCGCTAAATCGGCTCCGCCTTTTATTTGTTCCAGAACGGCTTCCAGTTCCTGACGTTTTTGTTTTTTTATTTCATCGGTCGCATTATCAGAAATGCTCAGAAGAATATGAGCGGCTGTGATCTTTTCAGGCGTGGCAAAGTTTTCAGGATTTTCCTTATAAAACAGGGCCGTTTCTTCATCCGTTACAGTTATAACAGGCAATTTGTTTTTCAGCAGTTTTTCAATCCTGTAATTCTGCTTAACATCTTCCCGCAGTTTTTCTTCAGACATTCCCATCTGAGTCAATTGTTCCTTAAATTTTTCAGGAGTTTCAAACTGAGCGGCAATTCTTTTTAATTCAGTATCAACCGCCCCATCCTCTATCTGAATCTTGTTTTTATCAGCTTCTTCAAACAAAATCAGTTTGTTGATAAGACTTTCCACGGCCTGCCCCCTGAGCTGAGACTGCAGCTTCATCAACTGCTGCGGCGGAACTCTGCCCTGATACTGCATGAGAAGGTTCTGCAGTTCTTTTTCAACTTCGCCCTGGATAATATTTTTACCATTCACACTGGCAATCACCTTAGTCTCATTGTCGTTTGCTGCCGAAGATACCGCATTCATTTCCGGCTCAATAGAAGGAACAGCTTCTTCCTTTTTATTACAGCTCATGACTGAAAATATACAAATAACGATAACCAATAATTTTACAACAACGTTCTTCATTTTTAATACCTCCCAAAAAAAACCACGGGATTAATAAAAAATCCCGTGTGCCAAAGCAACTAAGCAGTTGGCTTTATAATTAAACTATTAATATTTTAATTTATTCTTATATGCCATTACCGGTTTTTACACAAGAAGAAAAAAGAACTTCGTCGACTTTACCTGATCAAAGTCTGGCTGTTAAGCTGAAAACCAAGAAATAATAACCCCGGAAGCAGAACAAAGCATTCATTGATCCTTGCCAAAAAGAATTTTAATCATTAGAATTAAAATCAGTATTAAGACAGATCTCTCGTGCTTTTTAAGAATTAATAACCTTCTTTCGTGTTTAAGTTGAAAACCGAGGACTTAAGAGTCCACAATGCTGATGTATTTTCAATAAAAAATATTGCACATCTCTATAACCATAAGCCATTCTTTTAAGTCTTTTAAGTCTTTTAATTTTGTTATTAATTCCCTCAGAGATAGCTGAACTATTTTATATATAAAATAGTTCAGCACATAATGTCGTTTTCTGAAAAATTTCTTGGCCAGTTTTACAAATTCAGGAATGTCTGATTGTAGTGCCGTCACAATCCAATTCTTCAAATTTGCCCAAGCCTTTTTTCGATCTGCCGAAGTGTAAATGCAAAGAAACTGTTCCTTCAACAGCATTGCCTGATATACTGATTGATTAAGCTTCGAAAGAATTTCAAGCATATCCCTTTTCTTGTTTGTAACTTTAGTCTGCATCAAAATAAACCGTTTGTTGCAATGAAGCATTCCAGATAACTCCATGTCGTTACGATCCCGGGCTTTTCGTAACTCCTGTTTTCGTACTGCATCCACCGCATCGTTAAGATATTTCTTTACATGAAAATGATCCAACACGATAAGTGCTTGTGCTGCGTTTTCTTTGGTTGATGCAATATAGCCCTGAGCACCATCACTTGCTACTGCTTTGATCTGTTTGCACTGTTGCTCTCCCAAAGCCTTATAAAACCTGTTCAAAACATCTTTGCCTCGTCCATCATGGTTCCAGATCACCTTGTGCTTTTCTATGTCAACCACATTGGTTACATAACGATGCCATTTCTGCCAGGCAACTTCATCAACGCTCATAAGAAGTGGTGTTTCAATCGGTTCAAGTCGTTCCGCAACAAGTTCTTCAAGTATGCTGCGGTCTATTCGATACACAGTTTCATCATCAAGATCAAGAAACCATCCAGCCTCTGCATTGGTTGTAATTGATGTAAGTCTGTTGACCTGTTCAGCAAATCGCCGAGTGAAACGTCCCCGTATCCAGTCAATTTTATCAACCCTGATTCGACCGTCTTCATTGCAAAGACTTTTCCTTTTGACTACATGTAAAAATACTCTCTTACTGCTTAACCTCAAATCTTCTACTACAACCAGTTTTTTACTGTGAACAGAATTATTATGAACATGTCCACCTCAAGAACAAACCGGAGCCGTTGTTTTGATATGTTCTAATAAATAATATATATGCTCTTTATTATCTGATGGTAACTCCTCTGCCAATTTATAATTTGGAATGTCTAATAATTCTGTTATAGTCTTTAATTGCATCGGGTTTTGCCTCCGGTAGTTTTTTTGTTCGCACCAATAATTCTACCAGATTACGTTAAATCCGATGTATTTACAAACAGATATCTTAACAACCCGAATACTCTCTCATTGTTTTTCAAACGATTACAGCGTAGAAAAACATCTTTTATCTGCGAATCAAACGATCCGGGTGAGGAAAGCGACGGATAGGTTTTAATCTGAAAATAAGCAGTTATAACAGATTGGAAACAGCTTTTTTTTGCCGGACGGTCCGGATTTAGGTAGAAGTACCAAGGTGTTTTCTTATCCGCCGATTGAGGACATTCCCCGCCGGCATTTTTTAAAAGAGGGTTCTAAAACAGTATGGTGTTTAGGTTTTGTAAGAATTGCATTTGTGATTATCGTCAATAGGTCTGAATTGCTGCATCCGGAACGGAGGGGCTCTTTCAGATCAATTTCAGTATCAGAAAAAAGACAGGTCCGAAGTTTGCCGTCAGCTGTTAAACGAAGACGGTTACATTTTTCGCAGAAGTGATTGCTAAGGGGTGAAATAAAACCAAGCTTGCCCTGTGCGCCTTCCAGCTGGAACATGTTTGCAGGGCCTGAATTATATTCTGAGGAAAGCGGGAGAAGCGTTCCTGTTTTTTGGATCTCTTTTTTAATCTCAGTATTTGAAATAAAACGCTCTCTGTTCTCTTCGTTCACCGGCATAAACTCGATGAAGCGGATATGCACTGGCCTTTCCATGGTAAGTGCCGCAAAAGAATTGATCTCATCATCATTTATTCCCCGCATGGCAACCACGTTAATTTTAATCGGATTAAAGCCTTCTATTCTGGCTGCATGAATCCCGGCCAGTACAGAATTAATGTCTCCACCCCGGGTTATTTTTCTGTATTTTTCAGGATCGAGAGTATCCAGGCTGATGTTTATCCTCTGCATCCCGGCTTTGCGAAGTGAACAGGAAGCTTTCTCAAGCAGAATGCCGTTTGTGGTCATGCTTATTTCCGAGATCTTCGGTGTTTTATGAAGTTTGGCTATGAAAGAGCTGATATCTTTTCTGACCAGAGGTTCTCCTCCTGTTATCCTGATCTTTGTAATCCCGCTGGCAGCTGCTATTTTTGCAATGCGAAGTATTTCTTCATAATTAAGAATATCCTCATGCCCGATCAAAGAAACACCTTCTTTCGGCATGCAGTAGATGCAGCGCAGGTTGCAGCGGTCGGTAACAGATATGCGGAGGTAGCTTATTTCCCGGTTAAAGCGGTCGGTAAGTTTATTTATTTTTGTTGGTTTGGTTGAATCATGGTTTTTGTTTTGGATATATTGCATATTTTCATATCCCGGAGTTTTTATTGTTTTTTTATGATGCTTCATTTGCGGAGAACAGGATCAAAAGTAAAAAACAGACAAAAAAGAATTTATTTTTACAGGTGTTCGTTAAAACAGTACGATTGTTACAAGGAAGTTTTTTTTGTAAAATAACCAGGGGCTTTTGCAATCCTCTATGATTAGGGTTTTTCATGGCCCACCCTTTTTTAAGGGTTTGTTTTTCCTTCACCACATTCTTTTATGCAAAGCTGTATACAGCCTTTCCATTTGTAGGGTGTTCCCTGGCTGTTTACGGTTGCTACTCCGTGGGAGGTGATGGGAACATATTTTCCGTTCTTTTGTTTAACTCGATAATGTGTACAAAAGGCATCCCCCGTTTTTAAATGCTGGTGACGGATTTTCCTTATCCTTTTATAGTCTGCAGGATGAATCATTTTATCTTCCCAGGCATTAAGGGTTTTTGGAAAGCGGGTTTTATTGTAGCCAAGGTTTTCGTGGAGTGTTCCATGCCAAGTGATAGAGTCAGTGATTAGACTCCATTCATAGGTGTATCTGTCGGGATTGCAAAAACAGCTGTTTATCTTCTCTTGTGCCTGCGCTGGGGGCGCGGTGTTTAAAAGTTGTTTGACTGCTGTTTTATCCATGGTCCTGCTCCTTGTGTCTTTCTTAATAGTAGCTCTTATGTTTATCTTGAATATATTACATGTTTTAATTCTCCCCGGCTTTTATTGCTTTTACAAGCAGCGGTATTTGATTTTGAGGGATTCCGATAATCAGTTCACTGTCCTGGATACCCCCGTTCTTTCGGGAATCCGGACAGCCAAAGGAAAGGCTGATCTTTCCGGTGACTAAAGTTTTGACTGCGATCTCTCCGCACATGGCCATGATACTTCCCAGTTCAGCTGTAAAAAGTTCACCCTTCATCTGATAAAGGGTTAAAAAATGCATTACCTTTTTTGGATTAAAAAGGAATATATACATATCTGCATTTCTCTGGTTCAAAAGAATCCATTGAAAAGGCTTTGTGAAACGTGCGGGAGCCTCAAACATTTTTTTAGCTGTATTTAAGGAGATCTTCCTGTTTTTTACCAGCTCTTTTATGACGGGTTCTGGTCCGGCGCCTTTGAGTCCGAAAACAAACCGGGCACCGGGGCAGGAAAGGCTGTCTTTGTTCACTCGAAGCGGTTCGCTGTGTGCTAATTTTACAGCCTGACAGAAGCTTGTGCCTTTTATTTCTTTATAGTTTTCAGTTTTAGGGCTCTCCTTTACAAGACTTACGCCGATACCTCGGGTTCTGAAGTGAGTTTCAAAAATCTTTAGATCTTCCATCTTATCTTGGCCTGTAACCATTTGTTCTTAAAACTTCGAAAAGAAGTTGGCTTTGCTATCGGGTTCTCATTTGTGTTCCGCATTTCACACATTTTATTGAAAAGCAGCTAAGCCCGTATTGGAGGTCAGCCGTTGAGCCACAGTTTGGGCAGATACAAATGTTATCCCGAACGTTGCATTTGTTGTTTGTGGGCCAGTCAACAGGTTCATCATTATAAATATATTTATTGTCCTGACTAGGGTTTGCGCTTAAGGTGTGTGTTTTGTATGAATCTGTTTTTTTTCCCTGCATAATTAAATTTTCTTTAATATTATAAACATGTTATGCGAAAGCGGATCGCTGACCGGGCTTGTCCGGTCTAAGGTCCGCTTTCGCGGTTTAGGTTAAACGTTAACAGGTCGGTCTTCGTGACAAGGATGATCTTCAGTCCTGTTTTTTCGGGTCGCTCAGCAGTTCGATTCTTTTGTTGATCTGTGCAAGTTCCTGTTCTATTGCGCCTGCCTGATTTTTAAGAAAGTCTATTTCCTGTTGAGTGTTTTGTGCCGGGTTTGGATCATATGCGCCATAGGGCGGAGCGGTGTAGGCGTTGTTTCCTGTGTTTCCGTACATGCCTCTGTTTTGACCACCGCCCCAGCTGCGGCCTCTGCCGCCTCCCCATGGTGCTCCCCCGCGCCCGATACCTCGGTACGTTCCTGTATTATAATTATTAGTTGTTCCCGGAGTGCAGAACCCTCTGCCTCCGCCTGTTTTTGGGCCCATTCCCTGGGGGCCTGTCCCGTTAAATCCTGGCATAATGATCTCCTTTCATTTTAGGGTTTATAACGATGTTGTTATTTATGCTGTATTTTGGAATATTATTTGTTTTATCAAAGTCTGCGATTACTTCTGCCTGGGGATCAAAAAGTGCCGCGAGCTCATGAAGCCGTTTTTTATTAACGGTCTGGGCATAGCTTTCAGCAGGGCGTGCGGTAATGGTATTCAGTTGAACTTTGTCCGGTCTTATTTTTTTAATAAGTTCTGAAAATTTGGATATTTCTGATGGTATGGCGGTATAGCCGGCAAGAAGCATTATCTCAAGCCAGTATTTTCCAGAAAATTCACGTTTGAAGGACGCTAGACCTTCAATGAGCTGATCAAAAGAAATAGCTGTATGTGGGCGGTTAATTGTTTGAAACATTAAATCACTTGTTGCATCAAGTGATACAATAACATGATGTGCGCTTGAAAGGTTTTTGCGTACTTCTTTGTTCCATAATAGAGAGCCGTTTGTTATCACCGCAATTGGAATAACTGTAAGCATGCGAATACGTTCAATCAGCTCTCCCATCCTTAAATACAAGGTGGGCTCTCCGGAACCGCTGATAGTTATATAGTCCGGTTTTGCCAGCAGTTTTATTTTAAGTTCGCTGATTATTTTGTCTGGAGAAATCAATTTTTTGCGTTCTATGGTTTTAAATGCTGTCTGTCCGAGCTCACAATAGATACAATTAAAGGTACACATTTTAAACGGAAGCAAATCAATTTCAAGGCAGCGTCCAAAACGAAGTGAAGAAACAGGGCCGTTTACAAGCTGTTTTTTTGGGTTCTTCCGGTAGCTCTGTTTAGAAAAGAATGTATCTGCTTTGGCTGCAGTGGTTTGATTTTTGGTGATAATTGTCATGTTTTAAAATATCCTTTCTTGAAAAATTGGTTATCTTCTTTGTCCATGTCTTGATCTTGTGTGTCTGCGGTGGTTTTTGCATCCGGGCATTAAAAATGAACTTTTTTCAAGTGTTTCATTTAAACAGGCGTGAAGAACATCTTTAACCGAACCACAGATATAGCTGATAACCTTAATGTTGACAGAAGCAAGTATTGCTTCACATTCCCATGATATTGCGCCGCAGATAACAACATCTATACCCAGCTGTGATAGCTGTTTAGCCCGTATTATCGGATCATTGTTTTTCAGAATGCTTTTGACGCATGCTGTTTCTCTGTTGTCGTTTATTTCAAAAACAACCAGATGACGGGCTGTATCAAATAACGGAGAAACACGATCATTCCAATAAGTGATTGCTGTTTTCATACTTTATTAGAATTGCAATCTGCATGCCAATAAGATGAATAATATTTAAGTATCTGTTATTACTTAATAAATAATAAGAGTTTTAAAAACATAGTATTACGTTAAGTGCATATTGCATTTAAAGATGAAACATATGCTTGCAATATGCACATATATTAGATATATATGTTAATAACAGAATGTTTAAAAAAGGGTTTGAAATGAAGAAAAACACGACGATCGATCCACAGGATACGATTCTGGATTCTATTAATGAAGGTGTTTTTACGGTAGATCTTGACTGGCACATTATTTCGTTTAACCGTGCTGCCGAGCGGATCACCGGTATTAAAAGACAGGAGGCCTATGGACGATCCTGTCATGAAGTTTTTCATACGAATATCTGTGAAACAGCCTGTGCGCTCAGACAAACCATAAAAACAGGTAAGCCTATTGTTAATATTACCGCGCATATTATTAATGAGGCCGGTAAGCGTATTCCTATCCGGATCTCAACGGCATTGCTTAAAGATAAAAATGGAAAAATCATCGGTGGAGTTGAGACTTTTCAGGATTTGACCCTGGTCGAACATCTTAGAAAAGAGCTTTATGCGCGTTATTCTTTTGAAGATATTATTGGAAGAAGTCCTGCCATGATGAAGCTTTTTCAAATTTTGCCCCGGATTGCCGAAAGCACCAGTACTGTTTTGATCGAAGGATCGAGCGGAACCGGAAAAGAGCTTTTTGCGCGGGCAGTTCATACCCTTTCAAATCGAAAGTCAAAACAATTTGTGGCGGTTAACTGTGCTGCATTGCCGGATACATTGCTTGAATCAGAGTTGTTCGGATATAAGGCCGGTGCGTTTACGGATGCAAAAAAAGACCGGCTGGGAAGGTTTGCTGTGGCTAACGGCGGAACTATTTTCCTTGATGAGATCGGAGATATTTCTACGGCGATGCAGGTGCGGCTGCTTCGGGTTCTTCAGGAACGGGTGATCGACCCGCTGGGTTCGGTGAAACCCGTAAAAGTTGATGTACGTGTCGTGGTGGCTACCAACAGGTCACTTGAAAAATTGGTTAAAGCCGGAAAGTTTCGAGAGGATCTGTTTTACAGAATTCGGGTGATTCAGCTAAAGATTCCGCCGCTTAAACAGCGGCGGGAAGATATTCCCTTGTTAATCAATCATTTAATTACAAAGTTTAATCGTATTCAGGGTAAAAATATTGAAGGTGTTTCAGATGAAGTGATGATCCGGTTGATGGAACATGATTATCCGGGTAATGTAAGAGAGCTCGAAAATATTCTTGAACAGGCTTTTGTGCTTTGCCGTGGTGTTCTGATTAAGCTTGAAGACCTTCCCCCGGAGCTCCGGCCCGCAGGATTTGCTGACCGAAGTGATGCGGTTATTCCTACAAGTCTCAAATCAATGGAAACCGTTTTGATTACCGAAGCTTTGAACCGGCATCAGGGGAATCGTAAGCAGGCGGCCAAAGTGCTTGGAATTGATAACAGTACCCTTTATCGAAAAATGAAAGCCCTTGATATCAAAGTTCCACCATTTGACGGCCGTACCCGCAATAAAAGCAGTTAATAAGTTTTGTTATTTTTAAATCAAAATGATCTTTTCCTGAGGCAGTTTGATTTTTATAGTATCTCCAGGGCGATGCTTCTGTTCGTTTTTACTGTAAAGAATAAGGGGCATTACTGAATTTACTATAATTTCAGTATAGTATGGTTTTAACCTGACACTTTCTATTTTTGCTGAAAAAACATTTTCTTCATTATTGTTTGAATCGTTGATGATTGAAATGTTTTCCGGTCGTATAGCTGCAATTACATTCCCTTTACAGCAACTTTTTTTAACAAGAGTTGCGTTGTTTATCTGAATATTAATTCCATCCGTAACAGCATTGATAATATTTTGTGTTTTTAGAAAACGGGCTGTAAACTCAGTTTTAGGGTTTTCCATAAGTTCCTGAAGAGTTCCGGTCTGCACTATTCTGCCTTCATTCATTATTGCAATCCTGTCAGCAACATCAGAGGCCTCTTCGAAATTGTGGCTGATATGGATAAAGGTACTGTTGGTTTCCTGCTGTAACCGGCGAAGTTCTTTTGCCATATTGCTTCTTAGGTTTTCATCAAGGGCGCAGAGGGGTTCATCCATCAGAACAAGACTTGGCTTTGTTGCCAGGGCGCGTCCGAGTGCTACCCGCTGTTTTTCTCCTCCGCTTAAGTGAAGAGGCATTCTGTGTCGGATGTATTCTATTTTAAGGGTTGTAATTATTTGATTAACAATATTATGTGTCTCTTTAGACGGCATGTTTCTTGCGGCAAGGCCATAAGCAATATTCTTTTCCACAGACAGGTTCGGGAAGAGTGCGTAATCCTGGGGAACATAAGCAATGTTTCGTTCTTCAATGGGAAGAGGTACAATATTTTCGTCATTCACAAAAATGCTTCCGCTTCCGGGATTGTATATGCCGACAACATATTCAATCAGCACGCTTTTACCCGCACCGGTTGGACCCAGTATGACCAGGTATTCACCCTTATTAACTTTCAGGTTAATATCCCGCAGTTTAAAATCTCCCAGGTCTCCGTTTAGATCTCTTATTTCTATCATAAAATACTCCTTACCAGATGTATCCTTTGGCACCGATTCGGTGCATTAAATAGACTGAAAAGCCCCCTATTATTACCAGAACATAGGCAAGGGCAAATCCGTATTCTACATTTCCGTATTCTATTTGAGACCAGACTGCAACCGAGAGCCAGTCAGCCTGATCTATTTTTAAAAATTTGACTAAATCAGAAAATCGGGAAGCAGGCAGCTCTGCAAAGGTGCCGCAAAAAAAGAGTACAGCTCCGAATTCAGCCATGGTGCGTGTCCATGCTAGTATAATACCCGCTGCCAGTCCGCCTTTTGACATCGGAAGCGTGATGGTTCTAAACGCGCGCCACCGGCTGCTTCCCAGAGATCGGGCAACGGTTTCAAAACGCGGGTTTATACTGCTGAATGTAGCTTTCCAGGCACTGACCCCGAAAACAAAGGAAAGCACAATTGATGCGATGATCATTCCCGGAAATATACTGTGAGCAAATCTGAAGCCCATCCATTTTTGCAGCTCAAAAAGCGGTCCGTGATTCAGCGCCACAATAAGACAAAGACCGACCGAGGAAGCCGGCAGCACCATTATGGAAGAAAAAAGAATTTCTATAATAGCTTTTCCGGGTATTTTATATCTTGAAAGTGCATAAGCCGTGGGGATGCCGGCCAGCGATACGATCAGTGTTGTTATCAGGGTGATGATCAGGGTCAGGTTGAGTGATTTCCAGAAGTATGCATCTTTCCAGAATCCTCCTGCAAATTCATTCATCACGGTTCGTTCGTCATCCCAGACATCAGTGAGCTCACGTGTTTCAACGGCTTCCCTGTTAACGCTAAGTTGGTCAATGTTGCTGACAAACAGATACGCGGAATAACTAAACATCAAAACTGCAAAACTGTAGAAGAATAACTTGTAAAGAGTTCTTTCACCAAACATGACTTTTCCCCCCAATAATTCTCATTGCGCTCATTGCGGTTAAGGCCATCAAAATACAGACAATGGTCATGGAGGTTACCCAGCCCATCATGCCGCCGTTCCAGTCAAGATAAATAGCAAAAGGCATGATGTCTGTTTTCCCTTCAGTTGCTCCGACAAAAAGCATCAATCCCTCCCATTCTGCGGCTGCCCGTGCCCAAACAACTATCATGCTAGCCAGAATTCCGTTTTTTGCCATAGGAAGAACAACCTTAAAAAATGTTCTAAAGTTGGAAGCGCCAAGGCTTCGTGAAACTGTTTCAAACCGGGGTGGAATCATATCAAAACTGGCCTTCATCAACCGTGCGCAAAAAGCAGCCGTAACCGTGAATTGAACCAGCAATACGCCATATACATTTCTGCCGATATAAATACCGTAATAATCACTGATCCAGTCAAAAGGAAACCGGGTGGTAATACCAAACAGAAAAGCGCCTATGATCGCAGGCGAGACAACGATAGGCAGATCAATAACACTGGCAAAAAAATGGCGGCATGGAAACTGAAAGCGTGAAAGCGCATATCCGGTAGGAATGCCCACAATCATTGCAATGGAGGATGAAACCGTAGAAGTCCAAACCGTCAGCCAAAAGCGCTGCCACATTCTTGGATTTGTGAAAAAATAGGTGGTATCATCCCATCCAAGATAAAGCCAATTACCTGCAATCAGTAAGAAATATAACGATACAGCAGTAAGTGTAGTTATGATACATAAAGCCGGCCACCATGTGCCGCGTGATCGTATAGAAAAAATCATTTTAAACTATCCCAAAAAAATTATTACACATTAGCTCAATCAATTTTTTATGTACATAATTGGCTGTTTTAGTTTCCGGCCCGGATGGTTTTTCTTTGTCTTTCAACTTCACCTGTCAGACTTCCAATAAATTTATCTGTAAGAGGCAGGCTTGAATCCTTAACTGCTTTTGCAGCATTTACCAGGTATTCCATGTCTTTGTCTGTTTTGTTGTCAAGGCAAAACCCATCTTTATCAGTTGCGATAGTGGGGTCAATGGTATAGGCATGTTTGTGAAAAATGGTGCGTCCTTCTTCTGACAAAATAAACTGTTTTAACTTTTCAGCTTCTTTGTTGTGGCGGGCAAATTTAAGCACGCCGACCGGCAACCGGATAATTCCCCGGTATTCCTGTTCAATGGGTACGATATCCACATCTCTGAGATAAAGTACTGCAGTGGTAGACCATACAATGGTTGCGTCAATTGCATTATGCTGGGCCGCATTACCAAGTTCCGGGATGCACTTGGCGCTTAACACCGCATTTTCTTTTACCTTGTCCCATATGCCGGCTTTTTTGAATGTTTTCTGATGCCAGATACCGATGGCGCATGAACGCGGATTGCCTAGTCCTATCCGAACACCGGGTCTTGCAAAGTCTTTGATTGACTTTATGTTTGCCGGATTTCCCTTGGGGGTGATAATCACGGTAACAAAATAGGCGGGGATGTCTGTTTCAGGATTATAATTGTTTACAAAGCCTCTTTCCACAGCTTGCAGCAGATAAAATTCTTCTCCAGGCATAAAGAGATCTCCTTGTCTGGAACGAGTAATGTCTGCGATAAAATAGCCTGATCCTTTGTATGAAAAATTGACTTTAATATCGGGGTTTCTTTTTTCAAATACAGTTTTAATCTCATTTAAGGAAGATCTCTGCCCTACACCGGCATGGAAAAGCATTTCTTTATCACTGCAATAAGCGCTACTGGTTAACAGTAAAAATGAAATCAGTAAATACTGTAAAGATTTTGTTATCATTTATATTCTCCTATCTTTATATGGTTTAAAATTTTTAGAAAAAAGTGTGTTTGAATTTATATTCCCACTGTAAAAATATCCAGTTTGCCTGTTTGTTTGAAGCTGTTTTTTTTGCAAATTCATCGGGCCAGAAATGCCCGAATCCCGCCATAAATACATTACTTTTAGACAATTTGTATTTTGCCACAATATCCAGTTCCCGTCCCACCTCATTGCCGCTGCGGCCGGTTTTATCGCGGTAGGTCTTGCTGTTTAAATACCAACCGTCTTTTCGCTCGGCCAATAGAAACTTGTGAAAGGACACTTTAACGTTCAGTCCTTTTAACGGTTTTATGGAAAGCCCTGCCTCAATGTCGCGCAGGTTTCTCCAGTGAAACAGATTCATGCGTCCGTACATCTTGTCCCGTGCGCCAAAAGCTCCCTGGAAGGTTTCATGGTCATTGTCGTTTGGGTTGCTGTCTCCTGATGCATAGGTATATTCAAGGCTTAACTTAGGTCGCCATGCAGTTTTTAGTTTGTAGCCGACCATTAGATGATATCCGTATGCACGCAGATCGTCGTTAGAAAAATCACCCTGTTCCTGTAAAAATGTACAGTCAAAATCAAAACCGGAAATATTTGATCCGTAAAGCCGTGCACCGGCATACCACGAATCAAGATCGCCTTCCCCGGTTTTTTCACCGGTATAGTTGTGGTGTTTGTCATATTTGCTAAAGATCATTGGTTCAATCGCAACAAAAAAAGGTTTGCGCATCAAGTCAACATGCGTGTATGCACCAATGCTTGCAAATCCGTGACGGTGTTTTATGCTGAATCTGTTCACCTCATGGAGCATTGTTTGACCGTAGAACATATCGATAAATCCTCTGTCAAATCGCCAGGATATCTTTATTGCATCCCATATCCACCGGCCGGTATTGCCCCATTGTCCCGGTCCAAAGACCCTGTTGTTTCCATAAAATATGAGCTGTCTTCCTGCCTTTAAATTAAGAGACTTATCAAAAAGATCTTTTAGTTCAATGTAAGTTGTATAAAGTTCCCAGCGGTCTTTGTTGGGGTTATGGTCGCAGAGAAAGTTCTTTTTATAAAAAGAGGAGTTAGGCATATCCATATCCCAGGCTTCTGAATCCTGCCCCCATACGGCAATGTGAATTTTATCTGTAGGGTACCAGTCAAGTCCCGCCCGGAATCTTCCAAGTAAAAATCCATCATTACTGCTGCCCTGTCCCGGACCATCACCGTAGAATTTTTGATTAAAATTATTTTGGAACTCATACCTTAAGCGCATTTCAGAACCAAAGATCAGTTTGTTTTTCTTTTTTTCAGCTTGTGCTTCCTGCGCCATAATAGAACCAAAGGGTAAAAGCAGTGTTAATAAAAAAGAAATGAGAATAAAAGTTTTTCCTAAATGTTGGTACATGTTGACTGCTCCTTTAAAATTTAATTAAAACTTTAACTTTGTATTGCAAGCGGGTTTTGAAACGAAAGATCCCCCTTTCTATTGAGAGGTGCCCGCTGTGTTTTGCTGCTTGAAGAAACCCGAAATATATTCGGTGTTTTCCATAAAAAAAGGCCGTTCTCTTGTAGAAAACGGCCTTTTCAGAAAATATCCGAATAAGGTTACGTTTCCTTTCCAAATACGGGAGGAACAATTCTTTCGAATTGGCCTTATCGCCCGTTTTTCATGGACTTACGTCTTTAGAAAATACGGGTAAGGAAACTTTATGAATTTTGTTTTTGATCCGACCGATTTTTTGCCTGCTGAAACTTTGGACGGTCAAATCAGGCATAAAGAAGTTTCAGAATTATAAATTAACCATTTTTAGGAGAAAGAAACTTTCGAAGCTATGAGTAATTAAAAAATGGTTAATTGACTATAACATGGTCATAAATATAATTATTGATTACTTTTAGTGCCTGTTATGTTATTTAAGTTACCAAAATTTGACCACTTGTCAAGCAGTTTTTTATCATATGTTTAGTGTTTGTGAAAAAAATAGTTTTTTGTGCGGTCATAAAACTGTTAGGCTAAGGATGAACAATGAGAGTCAAAGACGGTAAATTAATTCGGGAGAAATATGTATGAATAGTCTTCGGACGGTACTCAATGAGATTAAAAAGATTCGGGGTATCGAGAACGACATGGAGCTGGCCAAACAGGTTGGGGTGCCGGTGCATACGTTACGCAGCTGGATACAAAATGAAAGTATTCGTAGACAGCTTATTGTTTACTGTGCAACACATGATATTAGCTTAGATGAGGTTTTGTTCAGCAAAAAAAAGTTTCATAAAAATCATTGTGAAAATTGTCAACAGAAGGAATCCTGTAATGAATACCGAAACGTGGTTGATGGTCCCCTGACCATTGGAGAGGGTCGACTGGATCCGCGTACGGTCATTTTTGATACCCGTTATTCCGAGCAGGTAGAAATTGAGCTGCAGGGTAATCACCGGATTAAATCTAACTTTATGTTAGACTTAAAGGAGGTAGACCATATTGTGATTAAACTGCAATCTGTTGTATCTGATGAGGCCGGGTTAATTTAGGGAGGGTCAGCCTTTATTTTTTAAAGAATCAGATAGCGTCCGGAAACGAATAAGACGTATTTAGGAAGGATAAATAAATTGCAACTATATCTGGAGTGTTATCCCTGTCTTTTACGCCAGGCATTGAAAACGGCAAAATTGATTGGACTGAATGAAGAAGACACGAAAGCCGTGATTGATCATACCCTGCGGCTTCTTCTGGACGATCATACAAACAGAACCGCTCCGCATATTAGCGCGGGTCAATATGCGTTTATATGCAAAGAAATTTACAAAGGAGATGCATCTTTTGACCCCTATCGTGAAATAAAGAGAGAGACAAACAGAAAGGTCCTAAAATATTATAAGCGTCTTACAAAAATAGTAAACTGTTCGGCCTTACCGCTTCAGACCGCTGTGAAGGTTGCGGCTGCGGGTAACATTATTGACTTTGGGGCTAAAGCACATGGTGATATTGATATTGATTATGAAATAAACAATATTGATAATCTTGAATTTCAAATTTTTGATTTTTCTGCTTTGGAAAATAAATTAAAAACAGCAAAAGAGATTCTCTATATCGGTGACAATGCCGGTGAAATAGTTTTTGACAGAATTTTAATTGCAGAGATTAAAAAGGAGTATCCTGAAATCGATATTGTTTTTGCCGTGCGTGAAAAGCCTATCATAAATGATGTTACTCTTGAGGATGCTTCATTTACAGGGCTGAGTGATGATGTCACGGTGATTTCAAGCGGCAGTATTTATCCGGGAACGGTACTTCCGGAAACCAGTTCTGAATTTCAGCGTCTGTTTAGTTCTGCGGATATTGTCATTGCCAAGGGGCAGGGAAATTATGAAACATTAAGTGATGTAGAAAAAAATGACTTTTATTTTCTTCTTCGTATAAAATGCGATGTTGTGGCTGAAAGAATCAAGGCGCAGACAGGTTCTCTTGTGTTATGGCGAAAAAATAATGGTTAAAGGCAGGAATGTTTTAGCTTAGAGACAAACTTAAAAAATGGATGGGTTTTATACGTTTAGGGAGCTCCGTTTTTAAAATCAGCCGGATGAATCCCCAGTTTTTTCAAGCGGTAAAGAAGCGTTCCTCTTTTTAAATCCAGAAGTTTGCAGGCCCCTTGCGGTCCGGAAATGATGCCCCCGGTTTTTCCGAGAATTTTTTCAAGATGTTTTTAAATAAAGATTAACTGCAAAAGAGCCTTTCCATCTTTTCGGAAGGCTCTTTTTTATAGATCCAATACTTTTTTACAACTTTACCACCCTTACATCCACTTTTTTTAAATAATTCTAATTTTTATAGAATTTCTATATTTTCCTGGAAAACTAATATTTACATTTTATTACAATAGTTTAAGGCCTTTACACCCCGGCCTTTATTCTACAATCTTTAGAATTTATTCTTTTGCAGCCTGACCACAACATACCCTCTACATTTTCAAGTGTTTGATATAACATCACTTATTTTGATTTATCTTTTTTTGGCACGCCTTCTGCAATCTAAGAAAGCAGAAACAAACAAAAACTTAGGTCTGGAGAAAAAACAATGAAAACTACAATAAAAAAAACACTTGGATTGCTTTTAGTACTTGCCGCCTTAACCATAACACTAACAGGAGCAAGTCATCACCACACAACCTCTATTTATGATTATCTTGACCACCCGGCACTGCCAAGAACCCTTCAGCCATGACTTGGCCTGTTTGCGTGCTTCATCAAGGAATTCCAACAGCCGTGCGAAGTAATGGCGTACGCATATCCTGCTCTGAGTATTTAACCGTTGTTCGGTTGTTATGAAACGGTGTCTTGGCTGCAATGTAGAGCAGCTTCAAACGGGCGATCCTGATTGTGTTGCCCTGTATATCCTGTAGTGGCCCCGTAGCTGTAGCTGCCTATTTCTGAATGCTCTGCTGCGCCATTATCTTCAAATACCGACAGAGGTTGTATGTTAGCATCACAAGTTGGAACCATGCATAATTGTTTTTGAACTTCTTTGACGGTATTGTCTCTAAACCTTCACGTTTTGCTTTACCAGCCAAATTCTCTACATCTGCCCGTTTATCGTATCCTTCAATTACCTTGTGGGGCTTTGCAAATCTCGTGACACAAAACATCCGGTGTGTATAGCGATCATCCTCGAACAACTCGCATTGCACGACTTCACCTTTTTTATCGATGCGCTTTGGAATCCTAATCGCCACGAACCGCATGTCCCATCCCCATCCGGTAGTGACCCAATTTCGGACCCCTTGCAGGTTTCTTGTAGCAGTGCTCAAAGACCTCCTCAAATCCGACCAGATCCAGAAACTTTATCAGTGCCAGTACCCCGCCGAATGCGCTCAATGGTTCACTACAGGTCTCATACGGCGTGGAAGCACTGATTTTTCTTGTCCATAATGGCCGTCTCTTTTTTCCTTTATTTACCTTGCTTCTCGTGATATTTCTTTTATTGCTTTTAACCCTCTGGGGTTCCTCCTGTGCTTTTGATTAACGGGTCTCTTAACCCTATTAATATAGGATACCCCAATGGTTTTTTAGTTCATCGTGCAATATTCAGGTTTTATGTTTAAAAGAAGACTGGGAAGGATTAAGAATTCACGGAATATTCGGCCCGGGTAAATTTTTAATTCCGGAAACACCCCTCACCTTTCTGCCCCGCAGCATCAGCCTTGACCCAAACGCCCTTCCCATTGAAGCCTCATCTCAGGTTGCTGTTTTTACTGATCCGGAAAATATTAAAATTTTAAAGGAAACAAAAAAAGAAACCCACATTACATCGTTTAGAGCACTTAGATACGCCGACATAGAAACAAATGAAAAGATCTTTAAGGACTGTATTGTCATTGAGAAAAAGATATCCGGCGCACAAAATATTATGGGGACCCTATGGCTGGCACCAACAGTAGGACCGGTTAAGAGGGTTGTCACAAAAAACGCAAAAACAAAAACCTGTCTCCTCTCCCTTCACAACAAATCAGAGACTGGAAGTCCGGCTTCTTTTCCGACCAAAGATTACTTTCCGATTGATCCGGGAACAACCCGGACCTATATAGACAAGGATACAACAATAAAAACAACCCGGATGGACCCCCCAGAAACAGCTAGGAGGCTGTCCGAGAATGGCTTCGTCGGGAGATTGTGCGAACATTTCGAAGATAAGGCGGAAAGGACGAAAACACCGGAAGCATAGCTATATCTACGCTGAGGATGTTTTTGGTTTTTTCAACGTGGTCAGCGGAATGTGCAGCCGATCGCAGCAGAAGTTTATTGTCGGAAAGCCTCCTAGGCTGTATGATAAACCCCTTACCCCATACAGCAACTACAAAGAGGATATATGCTTTTTTTACCTTGAAGAAAACGGCCTCACGCTTCACCAAAGATACTGGGCGGATTACGGCGATTTGTCCGCCTTTCCGCCGCCGTCAAAACCGGCTGTTTTTCTTCCGGCATATCTAAAATACGGCAGGCAGCACCTTTCGCGAACCTATCCCCGCTCATATAGCAACCGGAGTATGACCCTGTTTAAAGATAGCCACCCGGAAATGGAATGTTCGGTTACGTCCCTTCAAACAGAAGACCTAACCGTTCCTGCAGGGACTTTTAAGGGCTGTGTTAAAGTCTGTATTTTTTACAAGATCGCTGTACCCTCGATCCAGATGGGCTTTATGCGCACCGGATACATCTGGCTTGCAAAAGACAAAGACATTATAAAAGAAGAAACCATAGAAATGTGGAACTTTGCCCTGCCCGGTAAACCTAACTCAATAAATGAAGTCAGGTTCTGGAAGCTTGCCTCAATTAAACACGAAACAAACAGCAGACGAACAGCAAAAGAAAAAACAGGCTTTTTTAATGAAAAACCTTTTTAAATAATCAAACTGCCTTCTTTTAAACTTCAACAGTAATTAGCCACGGCTAAAAGCCGTGGCCTTAGGTCGGTCCCCAAAGGGGACCGTTGAAAAATCGGGGCCCCATTTTGGCCGAGCCGCAATTATAAGTTTTTTTGTGGATCTAAGGCGACGCATGTCTGAGTCCCGATAAATCGGGACGAGTTTGTGGCGCCGACCTCAAAAAAACTTATAACAAGGGAATCTCGTTTTACGGGACCGGCCATAGGGTGCCTTTCTTTGTTACTTTCTTTGGAGCAAGCAAAGAAAGTAAGACAACTATTTCTTTAAAACAATTAGTCTAATCCCCGAAACGCTAAAAGCTTTTCGTATCGCACGGCTAAAAGCCGTGGTTTAATCTTATAATTAGGGGCTGACCGAAAACCCTGTTTTTAGCAGGGGATCGCAGAGTCAATGCTCCATTTAGGCGCAGCAAAATAGCAGCATTGGCTGTGCAAAGTAATTAAATTACACTAAAGCAGCTGTTTGTGCGCTTTTTAGATGCAGATCTCCTGCCAATCAGGTGACCGTATTCAACCTTGGAACCGCCTACAAGCTAATCAGGCAGCAAGTGCTCGGCGGCGCTTCTTGAGTCGTTCCAACTTTTTTTGTTGAATAATATGTCCGAGCATTTGCAAATTTCTAGCAACTATCGCCAATGCAACATAGCGTTTGAAACCGTCTATCCCTTTATCCAGACACCGATCAAGACCATGATTTTCCACCGCATTAATCGCTGATTCGATCGCCGAGTGATGGTGCCGAGCCTGGATGAACTCTTCACTGCATTCGATCTCTTTCTCTTTTAACGAGAGCTTTCCTTTCTTTGGCAACACCACCTTGTCCAGAACATCTGCAAGCTTCTGCCGATTGGCAGGGCTGTAAAAACTACAGCTGCCCAGATCAGCAAATCGCTTTTTTGATTCTATTACCATTGCAAAGGCAACCTGCTCATCGCTCTGTTTCTCCATAACCC
>CAYLYF010000064.1:0-22105 GCA_964387595.1 uncultured Thermodesulfobacteriota bacterium
AGATATTGTTCGTTGGGCGATTGTGAGGTGTCTCCGCGAAGCGGTTCAGTTCCATAAGTAACTATAACAAAACACAGAGTCAACAGTACGTGCCATACCTTGATTATTTTCGGAGTTTATATAACTATTGCTAATAGTAGCGTGCTAAGTGCTTAAAGACCTTGATTTTTATCTCTCAAAATTCACTTTAATACATGCTGTTTTCTATTTGCCATGCACTTTGCAGTTACATCCTCGATGAGCCCTTAAGTCTGTTTTCCATTAATTTCCTCTATTTTTATTTTCCAGAAACCTGATGTCTCAGGGGCCTGAAGCGTTTTTTCCAGCAGTCCGTTCCATGCGCCTTCAGGCATACCCATATGTTTTTCTCCGGATCTAACCGCCTTTTCAAGGTTTTCTGGATCGGTCAGATGTTCAAGTACACCGTTACATATTATTGATTCCCATGTGGGCATGCCGCCTTCGGGATTAGGAGACATAAGATAAACCACAAAGCAGACATTCTTGTTATTTTTAATGCATTCCATTTTTCTGCCGCTTTGCCCCATGGTGAGATAAATGTTTTCGCCATCATAGGAATAGGCAAGAGGAATCGCATAGGATGAATTTTTCTCACTCAAGGAAAGTATGCCGATTTTCTGATTTTTCAAAAAGTTACGGATTTCTTCTGTTGTCATGTTTTTTATTTCTGTTTTCATTTTTTTCTCCAGTCTTCAGGTCTGTCTTCTTTGTGTGTTATCCCCTTGTCAAGGTAAAGGTATAGTATTGAGCCGAATGGATCTTTCATGTTGTGCGCCCGGATAATGATTTTGTCGGCAATTATAGATTTAACATATTGTTAAGCGAAAAGAAATTATATTTTTCTTATACAAAATCCCGTTTGATGTTATACTGGGGCAGTATTTAAACAGGACTTGAAAGGAAGTAAAAAATGAAAATAAAAGATATGATCGGACAAGTTAGACATCTGGGTGTTGTGGTTGATGATCTTGACTCATCAATTGAACTTTATAAAGAACTCTATGATATTGAAGATGATCAAATAAAGATCGTTCCAGAGCCCGGTGATCCCAGGGAAAAGGATACCCGCTTTGCCTTTATCCCTGTGGGCGGTATGGAATACGAGCTTATCCATCCGATTTCAGATAGCTTCAAAAAGATGATGGGAAATCCAAAACCCGGCATGAATCATGTTGCTTTCACGGTTACGGATATTGAAGAAGCGGTTGAAAATATGAAGGCCAAAGGTGTCCGCCTGGGTCATGTGACGAAAGATGGCATCCTGGATATGAAACGCAGCAAAGTCGCCTACTTTAATCCGGAAGATACCGGCGGGGTACTTCTTGAATTTGTTGAGCCGGTTGAAGACTGATGATTGATTTCGGAATGCGGATTTCGAAATAAAACGAATAGTGCCTAAAGTGTTTTATCTTTCCTCAGCCTCTGTGTCCTCTGCGAGAGGAAGTGTTTTTGCTGTTTTAAGTTGTTTGTTTTTCCTCAAGTGTAGTGCTCTTCTGAAAGAAGAAGGTTTAACGATTTAAGCCATGCTCTATGCCTGCCCTGAGCGTAGTCGAAGGGCCCTATGCACTCTGCTTTTTTATTCATCTTCCCTGAACGAAATCTTTAACAGGAGATTACCGGTCCTGCCGTCAGGTCTTGATTTGCCAAGTCCGTTTAAACGCAGAAGTGCTCCCCTTTTGACTCCCGGAGGAACGGTTACAGAAAAAACTCTTCTTTTAAGATAAACCGGGATGTTAACCAGCTTTTTCGTACCCCTTACGGCTTCATACGGTGAGATAAAAATAGTGCCGTAAAGGTCCGGATCGTTTCCCGGGCCGATGGGATGGATGATCTGCAGTTTCTCTGCCCGTTTTTTCTTTGTAAATCTATTAAACAGTCTGTCTATTTTTCTTGAGGGTATTTTAAAGGTCAGGTTCAGGACGAACATTCCAAATATAAACCCGCCAATATGCGCCCACCATGCTATACCGCTTGAGCCGGCGGAAGTTGATGCTGCGCTTAAAAACTGAAGAACAAACCATAACCCGAGGAATAAAAAGGCCGGTATGTTTATAAAATAAGGTATAATAAATATGGGTATTAAAGTAAGTATTTTTGCCTTCGGATAAAGTACAAAGTATGCGCCCATCACCCCTGCTATTGCGCCGCTTGCACCGATAACCGGAACTGTGGAATTAAAGTTTAAAAAAAAGTGTGAAAAACCGGAGGCAAGTCCGCAGAGAATGTAGAAGATAAGGTATCTGAATGGTCCCAGCCTGTCTTCAATATTATCACCGAAAATATACAGAGACCACATGTTGCCGGCTAGGTGCCAGAAGCTTCCGTGTAAAAACATAAAAGTAAAGGGTGCAGCTATCTGCTGCGGGAAAGAATACCAGCTTGAAAGTACCGGGTCGGTATATCTTGCGGGCACAAAACCGTATGCATAAAAGAAACGGTTCAGCTCAGGTCCCAGATTAGACTGGAAAAGATAAACCAGAATATTTACAGCTATGATCAGGATGTTGACAATAGGATAATTCTTACAGGGTATGGTGTCTCGGATGGGGATCATTTTATCTTTAGTACATTATTATTTACTGTTTCCGGTGTATCGTAAAGCTTCTTGTGCAGCGCGGGCATTCAATTTCAAGTTTTTCCTGGTCTTTCCACAGCTCTTTTCTTTGTTTTTCCGGGAGACGGGTGATCATGTTTAATATCATCTCATCATTGCACCTGCATTCGTAAAACAGCAGGACCTCCTCCAGCTTTTTAATTTCATTGTTTTTTGACAATTTAATACACAGCGCGATTAGATCATCATCAGGCAGGGCGTTTATTTTTTCGAAATTCCCGCCCGGCAAAGCGTGTATCAGGACACCGTCACCATTCGGGTTAATGGCTATCCGCACAAGGTTTTGGTCGGATTCTTCAAAATACTGTTCCACCGCTTTAACCGGATCGCTGCTTTTTACCGTAAAATTACTCTGGGTCATTTCTGAGCCGGGTTTTTGACGCTGTACAACGGCGACATTTTTGTCTTTATCCGTCTGAATGACACGGCCGCTGACCATACCTTCGGGTTCGATTGAACAGAAAAGGCCTGTGCCTGAACCGGGTAGAGACAGGGACCATCCCCAGGATTCCCGTTCAGGAAGAGATACGGCTACCAGGCCTGCCGCTGCAAAAATACGATTTAGTTTTTCAGCCGCACTTTTTTGGGGATTAATTTTATAGTGCGTATTGTAGGCATGGTATCCCTTGATTATTTCTTCAGAGTTACCCATAATGACAATAAGATTGGGTTCTTCCCACAGGTATCTGAAATAGTGTGCCAGGTTCATCTGTTTATCCATTTAAAGCTGCTCCTGATGTAGAAAATAAAAAATTATTCTTGGGCAAAAATTGTCCGGTCAAGATTATGTGCAAGTCCCGGGACCAGTTTGAACGGGAAACAGGTCAGTATTTCATCATGGCCAAGACGCATGAATGTTCGGCCCCCATGATCTCCGGGTGCAAACGTGGGAGTGTTATCCGTTAAGGGAAAAGGAATTGTTGTAAGACAGGCCGCTTTACCGGCAAATCCTTTAAGCACGAGCCCGGTCTCAAAGCCGTATGCGGTTGCAATTGCACCCAGCTGCTGACCGTTTATTGGGAATATGATCAGGTCAGGATTCGGCACATGCTCTAAAGATCCTATTATTACGCCTTTATAGATCTTTTTAAACTGGGGGAAAAGGTTGCGGTTTACGGCAAGCAGATCTTTGCAGATGTAGGATTTCCCTTCGCCGATGACGCTTGCTTCCATTGCGGCTTCAAACATTTCTTTGGGTGCTTTCTTTGCGCCCAAGGCAATGTTAGCTGAACCGCCGCAGGCGCTTGCTTCTTTGGTGAAATATACCGGTTGCTCTTCACCGTCAAAGACATCACCGCAAAGACCGCACCAGAAATGAGGGCCCTCTTCGATTCGAATACCTTCGGGAGGCTTGTCCGTATATTTCATTGCCGCAATATTTTTTTTGAGCCCGAGTTTCTCTTTTAAAGCTTTGTTCAGTTTTTTGTGGTTTTTTTCAGCTTTTTCAGGGCCCGGGCCAATGGCACCGGCCGGGCAATATTTGATACAGATTCCGCAGTCAAAGCACAGATTCGTAATTTTTGTAATGCCGTCTGTTCTTATTATGGCTTTGTTGGGGCAGTTTCCAATACAGGAGCCGCATTTAGCACAGTGTTCCTGATTAACGATAAAAGGCATATCCATCCTTTCGTGAGGCGTTTTTGAGACAACAGTGTCTTTTCCTTAATTATTGAATGTATGAAATTTTAGAATAACTTGCAAGGAATAATCAAATAATATATTTATCTTATGCCGCAACTTTTTTTTATGAAGCCTTTATAATTTACAGGCAATAATCCCTGAATGATCAAACCGGTAAATAGAAAACTGGAGAAAAAGATGGGTGTTTTATTTAAAAAACTGATTGTGCTTTCAACGGTTTTTGTTCTGTTGTCCGGGCTAAAAGCATATGCCTCTTCAGCGGACCGGGAGGATATGGAGCTTGGCAGGCAAAGGATAATAAAAGAGCTTGTCATTCCCGGCTATGTTGAAAAGCTTAAACTGACAAAACAGCAGGAAGAAAAATTTGTACCCGTTATTGAAGAACTTTTTAAACGCAGGCACGCACTTATGAGGAAAGCAAGAGGAGGCGGCCGGGAAGGTATGAAGATAATGAGAAAAAACATGCAGGCTTTAAGGAAAAATACAGAAGAAAAGCTGAAAAATGTCCTTACAAAAGATCAGCTGAAAAAATTTAGAGAACTGGAACAGAAGCAGCGTGAAAGTATGAGAAAAGAGATGCGCGAAAAAAGAGGGGTGGGCAGAAAAGGCGCAGGGCTTTAGATGTTTTTTAAACTCTTTACGCTTTGTTTTTTTACAGGTATGTTCAAGCCAGTCCTGTTATTATTTTTTTGCCATTTATCAATAGACGTATTTTTAGCATTTTTGCACACTAACCCTTTCAAATATGCACATTCATGTTTAATTAATAATTATAAATAAATATAAAAGACTATCTTTAATGAATTATATTTATAATTATTTATAGGTACAATTCTTGCTTTAATTTATAAATTGTTAAAATATAAATTTATTTTAATTGTTGCAGAAGACGGGTCGAGCTGGCAAAGGATATCAGCAGAGGGATTTGGAAACTCAAATAATATCAGTATTACCGCTTTATGTGAGTATAACAGCAGTCTGTATGTCCTGACGCGAAATGATGTCGAGGGGTTTCAGTTGTGGCGGGCTAATTCAGAGAATTGGAATCAGGTGAGTGTTCCCGGTTTTACCGATGGTATGCGCCATGGGTTTGTCAATAGCGGCTATGGAAATATGACGGTTTTTAACGGTCGGCTGTATGTGGCGGTGGGCTCCGGGTATGAGGGAGACATGCTTTACCGGTCGGTTGGAATGGAAATGTGGCGCTTTGACGGCAGTGACTGGGAAGCGGTAATTAGTGATGAAAGAACTGACTTGGAAAAAGATTCAGGAACGATCACCGGCCTGAGTGACTGTGCGGCTGATGATACAGCTGAGACTGCCGTGGTTACGGACTCTGCCCAGGCCTGGACAGCGAATCAGTGGGCAGGAGGTGTTTTGAAAATAACCTCGGGTAACGGTGCGGGCCGTGTCTTTGATATTATCAGTAATGACAACACCACCCTGATTATCCAGCAGAATGAAGCGGCCGTAGAGGACCCGGATGTTCCCGAATACGACCCGGAATATACAGTATGTGCCTCTTTTGCGCCGGATGAGGGTTTACCTGAGATGACCGTGGGTACGGTGGCATCAGGAGACAGCTATCTGATCACTCTGGGCTGGAAGGCAAACGGGTTTGGTGAGATCTGGAACAAGAATTTGGTGGGTTTTGAAGAATATCAGGGTGAGCTTTATCTGTCTGTAGCTCATAATTATGCAGATGGAACCCGTGTGTGGAAAAGCACTGACGGTCTTGCCTGGGAGCCTTCCTCAGATTACAGCTTCGGGCTGAAACACGGTTATGACATGGATGGGGCTGCAACCGGATTCTGTCTGGTTGACGGCTATGAATACCGAAATGGCGGGCCGGTATGTTCCAGCAGTACCTACCTGCATGTCACGGATATTACCGGTACGGAAAGCCTGTTCGCGGGCGGGACCGGTTCAACCGGCTGTAACGGCCGCGGTTCACGGGTTGTCAAATATGATGGTACCGATTGGGAGTTTTTGGTTGACTATTTTGTAGACGATGATGAAGAAGGAACAGATGAAAACGGCTTTGGCGACGCATCCAGTTTTTTAACTGCCAATTTTCAGGCCTGGTCCTGGGCGGACTATGATGGCCACCTGTTCGTTGGCGTTGCCCGTACAGTCGGTGCCCGTGTGATGTATACGGCTACCGGCGGCACGGCTAATGATGCCTGGAAATATGCTGTGGGCGGCGACGGTCCCATGCCTGAAGGTTTTGACAATACTGGCGGACTGATAGGTTTTGGTATAAATCTCGGCTCCCATATCTATACCTATAATGATGCTCTGTGGGCAGCGACTTTTGTGAATAATTATGTTCCGGGTTTTCCCTCCCGTTTGGACGGCGCTGATATCTGGCGCGCAACCGGGCCTGCAGAGGCGCTGGTCTGGACGCGGATCACTGACAATGCTTTTGGTAACCGGGGGATTATTACTTTCGGTCCTCCTGTAGAGTTTGACAGTACTCTTTATGTTGCCGGTTCAAACATTTTTGGAAATTTTACAGAAGATGTTCCTGATGACGGTAACGGATGTCTGGTATTCAGGATGGTCAGCCGTTCAGACTGGATAGCTCTTGACAGTCTTGAGGCGGATGAGAAAAAGTTTTTCATCGATCTTTCCTGGACAGCAGATACGGCAGCAAGTATCAGCGGATATAATGTTTATGCATCACGTAATTCTGATATGACCGGAAAACGTAAGTTAAACTTGAGTCTAATCGAGGAAACCAGTTACACCCATGGTGTTGTCTGGCCGGGCAGTGCGTGGTGGTATGTGATCGAGGCGGTGGCTTCGGATGGCAAAAAAGCAACATTCGGGCCTCTTCCGGCAACGGCAAAGAAATTTTTTAAAAAGTAAAAAGTTGCACCGGGTGTAAAATAGGAATATTATAAAAATTGTTATTTATTAATCATAAACTTTTATAAGGGGGATTATCTATGGTATCAAAAAAAATCTTAAGAGCAGTTCTTGTAAATCTGTTTGTTTTCGTATTTTTTATAAGCATACATCTTCCAGCTGTATTCGCACTGGATAACAGTACCGTGCCTGAAACGGTCCTGGTGGAAAGCGGTTCATTTTTTATGGGCCAGAACATGTTCGGTAGACCCTATGGTGATATAGATGCTATCAGCCGGGGCGCAAAAGCAACTGAAGCAGATGCATTTACCGGAGCCACGCCTTTTAAAGAAGGTCCGGCCCATCGGGTCTATATGTCTTCTTATTATATCGGGAAATATGAGATCACCAATGAACAGTATGCAAAATTTATTGATGCCGGCGGATATGATAACGAGATCTACTGGATCATTGACTCTGAATATAACGAAGATCCTGACTCCGGCTGGGAATGGAAAAAGAACTATGAAGAGAACGTGGATGGGGTGGTGAAAAAGGGTCTGGACTGTCCCCGGTTTGTGGTCAGTTACAGTGATTATCCATTTGAGGTCGGTGGCTGGGACCTGTCTGACACACCCTACTATAAAAACTGTGCCTATTCAAATCAGGCGGACACCCCGGTTCTTGGTGCGTCCTGGCATGAAGCCTATGCATACTGTAAATGGTTAAGCTCTGTCACCGGAGAGAATTACAGGCTGCCCACAGAAGCTGAGTGGGAATATGCTGCAAGAGGCCCTGAAAGCCTGATCTTTCCCTGGGGCAATAAATATTTGAGTGAATCGGAAATGTGCGGCGCACCGGGCAGCGGTGCAAAGGCGAACTGCTTTTATGATGAACACAAGAAAACAGAGCCTGTGGGAAGCTATCCTGAAGGTGTTTCACCCTGTGGTGCATATGATATGGCTGGAAATGTTGCTGAGCGTACTTCAGACTGGTTTCGGTTTCTAAATTTCTATTCAAGTATTAAGGAAGGTGATGTGATCAATCCGTCCGGTCCGCAGAAAGCACTTCCTCCGTTTGGTATTGCCATTTGGCCTTTCTGGATAGAACCTTGTAGGGTGATTAAATCAAAAGGATTTAATACCGGAGCAATGGATATACGGAAATTACAACCGGTTCGGTTCATCCTATCCCTTGAGAAGTTCTGCCAAGATGTTTAATGTGCAGTATGGGGGGCATTATTTTGTAGGATTGAGAGTAGCTAAGGATATTGACTGATAACGTCTTTTAAATAGCGCCTGCATTTTTGCGGGCGCTTTTTTTTTGTGTTTTAAATAGGGTTTAAAAGATTCTACTATGGGAAAAAGAGCAAGGATCTCTGTGCTTAATTTAAACCGGGTGTCTGGAAAGATCAGCACAATTCTGAAATTAATATTTCTTACCGGGATGTTCCGCCTTGCAGGCGGTGAGCATCAATTGACGAGATACTCTGTAGCTTGTTGCGGGGAGTATCATTAAATATATTATAATCTTGACAGCGCTGACTTATCGTTTTACATATTAGCTATAGGCAGGCTGATTTTTCGCCGGAGGTTCCGGGGAAAGAACCTGTTAATCTCAATAAATGGGAGGAAAATCTAATGGCAGCTAAAAAAGCAAAAATTTTCTACCGAGAAAGAACTAAGGTCGGAAGCGGTAAAAAGGCTCCCAAGTTTAAACTGGTTGCCATTGCCGGAATCGAAATGAAGGTCTATGCGAAACATGTTCGCAAGCAGGAGCTTGAGCAGATGGCGAAAGCTGTGGGCGCAGAGCTGGTTTTTTTACAAGTCGATAAAAAGAAAAGTCAGGATGAAGTAGAAGTGTAACTGAAGGCCGGAACTGTTTGCATGATAGGACGTGTGCCGCGCATATGTTGCATTTTGATGCGGGGCGTATCATTAAAAATGTGAGTAGTCGTGATCTGCAATTTAAGGTGTATAGGCACTAGAATCATCAATTTGTTGTTCTGCGTCAAGATCCAGGACTGAAAATTACTGCTTTAGCTGTAAACGATACTAACAAAATAAGGAATTCTTATGGCTCTGATACGTGAAAAAGACGGCAAGCGACTGCATGTTAAAAGTAATCTGATGGGCGAAAGTCTGGTCAGTAAATCACTGATGGATGATATTAAGCTTTCGCCGCAAAAGCGGATTTTCCCCGATCTTAATATCTTAAAAGTGGGCGGGCAGTCGATCTGTGACCGGGGTGCTAAAGTACTTCCGAAGATAATTGAAGAAATTGTTGAAAATAAGTCAGAATGCAAAATGCTGCTGACTACGGGCGGCGGTACCCGCAGCCGGCACATCTATTCTATTGGTCTTGAGCTGGGCATGCCCACAGGCGTTATTGCGCGCTTTGGGACGACCATTTCTGAACAGAACGCACTGTTGGTGACTATGCTTTTGGGCCCCTGGGGAGGGGTGCAGATTGCGCATGATGATCTGATGAAATTGCCCAACTATTATTCCCAGGGCTGTATCCCGGTTACTCACGGCATGCCGCCTTATGACTACTTTGCGATTCCTCCTGTAAAGGGGCGTATCCCAATGCACCGTACTGATGTGGGCACCGTGCTTCTGGCTGATTTGACCGGTGCCAGATCCTGCATTTTTATCAAAGATGAAAAGGGCTTGTATACGGATGACCCTAAAAAAAATCCGGATGCTGAATTTATTTCCGAGATCGGTGCAAAGACTCTGCTGGAAAAAGATCAGGACGACCTTGTTATAGAACGCCCCTGTCTTGAAATACTTCAAAACAGTGAAGTGATCGATAAAATTTATATTTTAAATGGAATGAAACCGGGTAATATTACCCGTGCCCTTAAGGGCGAAAACGCCGGGACTGTTATTTACCGGGAGTAAGCCTGTTTGATGCAGATGTTCCGCCTTGCAGACGGTGAGCATCAATTGCCGAGATACCCCGTAGCTTGCTGCGGGGAGTATCGTTTAAGCGGTGAATCCATAGTTGTTTCTTTCACATAATAATTCCAGAGGTCACTAAGACAGAGACGTCAAGGTTGTTGAGCCGTTAATTAAATTCCTACAAATATGTGATCTAAGGAATTACTGCATAAAAAATTAAGTGATTAAAAGGTGCTTATGCAATAGCTTGATGAATATAATTTTGGGATTGAAGAAATAGACAGTCAGCATAAAGAGCTTTTCCGGATCCTGATGCAGCTGAAACAGTCTTTTTCGAAAGAAGAGGATGCTGTAAAAACGCTTAAGTTTTTGGTTGATTATACCGGCAGACATTTTTCAAAAGAAGAAAAATGTCTGCAGCAGAACAGTTATCCTGACCTTGATGGTCATAAAAAAATTCATGAAAAACTTATGAAACAGATCGTTGAGATTCTAGCCGGGATCAAGCATGGCAGGAAACTTGATGTTTCTTATCTTACCCGATTTCTGACTGATTGGCTGATTACTCATATCGGGGATGAGGACAGCAGCATAGGGGTTTTTTACAGGAAGAAAAATAGTTAAAAGGAAAAAACATGAAATTAGATAATGTCTCTTTCGCAAAGATAATTGACTCGCTGCATGACGGTTTGTATTTTGTTGATAAGGACAGGGTGATAACCTACTGGAACAAAGCGGCTGAAAATATCTCCGGGTTTACGGCAGGGGAGGTTGTGGGACATTCCTGTTCTGAGAATATCCTTACCCATGTGGATAGTGAGGGCAACTGTCTTTGTATCGGGATGTGTCCGCTTGCCGCTACTATTGAAGATAAAAAACCCAGAGAAGCGGAAGTGTATATGCACCATAAAGATGGACACAGGATACCGGTCTCTGTTCGTGTGAGCACCTTAACCGATGACGCAGGAGAAGTTATCGGAGGTATTGAGCTCTTTACAGATATAAGTAACCAGGAAGCCAATGAATTGAGGGTTAAAGAACTTGAGAAGCTGGCTCTTCTTGACAATTTGACGCAACTGGCAAATAGACATTATATCGAAAAAGAAATTGAAAACAGATTTGATGAGAAAAAACGTTTTGACATGCCTTTTGGTATTTTATTTATAGACATCGATCACTTTAAAACGTTTAACGATACCTATGGTCATGATGTGGGGGATAATGTCCTTAAACTGGTCGCAAATACTTTTGTTGCCAATGAAAGACCTTTTGACCTTTACGGCCGTTGGGGCGGAGATGAGTTTATAGGGATTATACGTAATATCGGGGAAAAGGATCTTGAGAATATCGGGAACAGGGTAAGACTTCTGATAGAAAATGCGTATCTGGTCCAAAATAATGAAAAAATTAAGGTTACAATTTCTGTAGGGGCAACCCAGTTTAAGGAAGGGGATACTGTTGAGACTCTTATAAAAAGAGCTGATACACTTTTGTACGAAAGTAAAAAAGCAGGAAGGAACTGTCTTTTAATAGGCTGAAGGAATGATGAACAGGGTTCAGCTTAAGCGAAATTTTCTTTATGATGTCGAAACAAAAGGAAATAAAACAAAAAGGGAGGAGCTTCTGCTCCTCCCTTTTTTACAGGTGCTTAGAACTTTACATTCAGATCGACCTGAAGGTGATCTTCGGACCGTGTCTTACCCCGGATGTTTTCTGTGCGGTAATAATCAAAAGCGACATTTATGTTTCTGCACAGTCCGTACTGAAAAATAAATTCATGGCCCTTTGCGTTTGTTCCTCCGTACGCATCTGAATCAGGCCATGTGTCCAGCCAGGCATCGGTCTCCAGTCGTCGGTAATTGTATTTGAACTGCCACTGGCCTTTTGTCTTAACTTTTTTTGCACCGAATTTGAATCCAAACAGATAACCTTCATCATCGTTGCTGACTTCAACATTATTGATGTAATCAGCAAAAAGTGCGAAATAGGGGAGGTCTGATCCAAAGGGATTTACCATTCCCAGCTCGCCGGTTAAGCCGAGAGCATCATAATCGTGTTTTAACACACCGCCTTGAAGGGTGTTTGTGTTCTGTGAATAGTTGAGGGTTGTTCCCTGGACATTAGAAAAACCATAATAGACCGCAGCGGCCTTGAAAATGGTTTGATCCGTAATTTTAAAACTCATTCCCGGCTGTACCACAAACATCACCGGATCGTTGGAATCGGAACTTCGTTCATCAACGATCCAGAAAGCGGTTGTGAGGAAAAAACTAAGGTTGTCTGAGGGATCGCAGGTCATCTTAGCGGTTACACCTTCCGGCCTGATATCACTGTCCCAGAGCATGTCGCCGACTCTCCAGATGGGGTTCTTAAATTTTCCGCCGGTCAGGGTAAGCAAGGAATTCGGTTTGTACTGAACGTAGGCATAGTCCAGTCTGAAGTCCGGAGATTCAAAAGAGTTCGTCATGTTCTGGTTTGTTGAGCGCGGGTTGCCGCCGCCGGTTGCAAGACCGAATCCCACAATGAAATTATCATTAATTTCTGTGATGACCCCAAGCCTCAGTCTGTAGCGGCCCCAGTTACGGTCAGACTGTTTTTCACGGTTTTTATATTCATATCGAAGCCTGAAATCACCGGTCAGTTTCATTTTCTGAACCCACGGGGGCAGTGCAGCAAGTTTGAAGCCTGCGTCACCCTTTAATAAAGCTTCTTTTGTCCGCTGGATAGTCTGAATCTGTTCTTTTTTTGCTTCTTCACGGGTTTCCTGAAGAATGGCTTTACCTTCGGTTTCACTCAAAACACCTTTTTCAACCAGTTTTTTCAGCAAAATCTCCATTTCGGATGCAGCCGTATTACCGGGAATTGTTGAAACAAGCAGCAAACATCCGAGGAATATAACTGATAGTTGCTTTAGTAGCTTCATTATCCTCCTCCTTACTTTTAACTGTTACTATATGACTAACGGTAAAATTTCATTAATTTGTATAAAAATTTCAAACTTTCTATGCTTTATGCCTCCCCTCTTTTTTAAAATTGTCAGGGTTTGTTTGTGCTTGATGCCATCTCTTCCCGGGATGATGAAGGTTCTTCAAGGGATGAAGCCTGCTCAGATGAGCCCTCAGCCAGCTGCTGACCTGCAGAAGCGGAGGCCCACGGTAAGATTTTTAAAAAAGTTCATCTTTTTTCCTCCTTTGTGTGACTTATCTATGAAATCCCAGTAAAATCCTCATGGTTTTATTTTGTAAAAAAGGTTATTCGATCTTATTAACATCTACACCGAGGGTTATCACACCGATTGTTTTTTCACCGTCCATTACCGGTACAGATACATGAACAAGGTATGTCTGGGTACTGTCGTCAAAGTTGACATCACTGATATAGATGGTGCCTGATCCGTTATTATATGCCTTGGTAAATTTTGGCTCGTCTCCCTGCCAGTAGTCAGAGGTCTTGTCTGTCATGGCAACGTTTGCTCCCTGGTTATCCATGATAAAGATCTCGGCAAAATAGGGCGCTGAGTCCTGAACTTTCTGCAAGTACATGCCGCAGGCTGATCCTATGAGCGCTTTCATGTTATCGGAAACTCCCGGGGTAGAGACCCACTGTTTGTCCCTTTTCTTGATCTGTGCCAGGGTCTTGCCTTTTGCATTTTCTGTTTTTACCGCACTGATGATCACCGGGTTTTCCCCAAACTTTGTCAGGGAGGAGTTTGCCAGGTCAACGACTTTTTGAGGTGCTTTTTTCCCGGCAAAAACAGTTCCAACTGTAAAAAACAGTATAATGATTAAACACGAGACCATTGTTTTTTTCATGTTTTTCTCCTTTTAAGTTATTTATTGACAGTAACATCCGGTTAGGTTTTTGCATACGTTAAATTTTAATTTTTAAGGGGTAAAAAAAATTAATAAAACACAACTTTTTACTTGACATTAGAAATACGCTATGAACGCTCTGCCTTCGTAAGTGTATAGTTTTACGGAGGAAATTTATTATGCCCTGTTCATTGCACCCCTGGAAAAAACTTAAAGCAACTGCATTTTACAAACTGTATAAACCGGCTCAAAACATTTTAGCCGGTATGCCGGAGCTCAAAGCACGAGGAGACAATTTTGCACGCACTGAAATAGCACCACCTGACGGCATTAAAAAAAGCTCATTTTCCGAAGCTATAAATACCCGTGGGCTTGAGCAGACCTTTCACTCATCTGGGATGTAACTGAAGACTGGAAGCCGAAGCCTGGAATTGAATTGAGTCTGGTGGGCCAGAACCTGCTCGACAGTCAGAATGTGGAATATGTTGACCGGGCGAGCAGGCAGGGAAATGAGATTGAGGGGAGCTTTTAGGTGAAGTGCGTCTACCAGTTTTAATATCTAATTAAGATCAAGGTCCCTGTTGTTCTATTTCACCAGGACGCAGAGAAAAGCGGATTGATTTTTTTAGCCGCGGATTTACGCGGATTTTCACGGATTCTTTTTTGTTTTATTGGGTAATTGCAAGATCCAGAACAATGTATCTGTGCTCATCTGCGTGTAAGTAAAAGCAAAGTCAAAACCTTTTTTCTCACAGAGTCCGCCTGCCTTTGCTAAAGCTACGGCAAGACAGGCAGAGCACACGGAGAAAGGCGGGTTTGAAAGTCAAAAGCATTTCTCTCACAGAGCTCCCAGTGCGCAAAGAACATCAGTGAAAAACAGTTTGCTGTCTCCGGTAAAAAATTATTTGGTGTCATTCCGTGTTTAGCACAGAATCCAGGAACCCTGTTTTTGTGCTTTAAGCCAATGGTTTTTTCCAAAGTGCAGTGTCCTCTGTGAGAGGAACAGAAAAGGGCAGACGTTCAATATATGTCATCATGGTGTCCGACATTAACTAAAACGATTTCTTTGTCATTGAAATAAAATTTCAGGGTGATGTGGTAGGAGACATTAATCGAAATTGAATGCGGGTCTTTTAATTTTTCTTTTAGCTGATGCAGTCTTAATGAAGGGTGATGAGGGTCGATTTCGAGTATCTTTAGTGCTTTTTCATACTGAGATATCAGCTCCGGGTGTTTTCTGACAAACTTAACGGCTCTTTTAATATAGCTATCCGTGTAGATAAGCCTGTATCTCATTTTGTTACCCGCTTGATATGCTTTTCAACGCTTTCAGTAACAAATTTTCCCTTCTTATAGTCGGACCTTGTTTCATGTAAGGCAGTGTCAAGTTCACATCCGCGTAAATAGTTGTAGTGCTCCATATCCATGACCACATATTTTTCTTTTCCTCGAACGGTAATCACCAGCTCCTGTTTATCGGCCAAATTGTTTTCAATCGCAGATACGCCCTTGGTTTTTAATTGGTTTGCTGTAATCGTATTCATAAAAACCTCTTTGAAAAGATTCTAAACAGTATTGTAAATAGTACTATTGTAGGATTGTTTCAGGACTTAGTCAAGGATGAAGATAAACGGCTGGTTGAGGCTGAAGTTGAAGCTTTGTTTCCGGGGCAGTAAGCTGATCAGCTCGCTGATAAAAATAATCAATTAATTTCTTTATTGTATTTTAGGGGGCTTTTTATAGCCCCTTTTTTTTACGCAGTTTTTAAATGGATTCTTTATGTTTCAAAAGATACGACCACAAGTACTTTGTTGCCGCTAACTATATTTACTTATTGCATAAACCGTTTATTTACGCTAATGATTAAATAATTCGACTTTCGTAATAAAAATATGTTTTTGTATTAATAATAGGGTAAAGGCTGCTGTCTGCTAAAAATTGAAATATTAAGTACTTCTTACTATTAGCCATTAGCTGTGCATTTTCTATGAACTGCTGTTATTCGGGGGATATTATGGAAACATTGAAAGATATTCATAAAGAAATTGTTATCGGGCTGGAAAAGCACTTTCCCCTTGATAGAGTAAAGCTTACATACCCTTTGCCGGTGCGCCCTGTACGTATGCTCGGTTTGCTCGGTATGGACGGTGAAGTTTACTCGACGGATAAGATCATGCGCGCTGTCTGCTTTCGGATCAACTTCCCGGTATTTTTGAAAGTATATACTACTTTTATCCGGTCAAGGATAGAATATGATTTGCCGGCCCTGATCTGCGAAGTAGTATATGTGGGGAAAAAGATCATCCTTGTGCTTGATGTTCACCGTACCGGTGATATGGCTGAGCTTGAACAGGACAAACCTTTATTTGACAAACTTTCAGAAATTAAAAGCAGATACGATGACCTTCTAGCTTTTCAGATGAAGGCCAAAGGCGTTCTTGAAAAAATTGTTCAGTCAAGGGCCATGTGCCGTTTGAAAATTGGCGCTTCCCAGGAACAAAGGGTTGCAGCGCTGATAAAAGAATATATTGATGCGTTTGGAGAAGCTGTGGTTGCTTCCCCAAAACTTTCAGGGGATGCCCTTGCCTGTGCCCGGAAAGATTTTAATGCTTATCTTGAAACGGTTGTGGAGCATGATCCGGGAGTTAAGGGAAATAAAATATTTTTTGGCAAGAAGGAAGGGGTAAAGCGCGCTCTGGAAATGTTTTATGGAATTTAACAACTTCTAGATAATAGCTATTAGCTAACTGCTGAAATCATTAACCTCGGAGGGGAGGAATAATGAAAATAAACAGGACGATCTTATTTGTACTGATTCTTCTTTTTGTTTTAACGGCTGCCTGCACAATTTTCTTTTTCAAAAGTTCCGGGTGCGGGCTGGATAAAGGTTTTATAACAGGTGTCCAGACCATCACTTCAAATGAAGTTGAAAGAGAATACTATTTAAAACTTCCTGAAAATTACGATTTTAACAATTCCTATCCCCTGATTTTCGCCTTTCATGGATTTACCAGTGATTATACGGTTTTTAGTGAAAGTGAGTATGATTTGCAGGAGGCGGTGGGGGATGAAGCAATCCTGGTTTATCCCAATGCGATGAAAGTAAAGGGAGAGACCCTGTGGAATACTGAGAATGAATCCGACCTGAATTTTCTTGATGATCTTTTTGATGAACTTGAAGCAAATCTGTGTTTTGATAAAAGAAGAGTTTTTGCAACGGGTCACAGTAATGGTGCTGTTTTTACCAATATGCTTGGGTGCCGGCGGGGTGATGTGCTCAGGGCGATCGCTCCTGTTTCCGGTATTTTTTTAGAAGATTATGACGAGGAGGCATGTGTTGGCCAGGTTGCTTCTATTACAATGCATGGAGACAATGATACGACGATTCCAAAGAACTCTGCCCTGGCCGGACTGGAATATTGGGTATCCATCAACAGCTGTAGCAGTGAAACGGATAATGCTTCGCAGGGGTTTGGTTTTGACTGCGAAGTTTATGAAGGCTGTGATTTGAAATATCCGGTTTCCTATTGCGAGTTTAGCGGCGGACATATCTGGCCTGATTCCGCAGGAGAGATTATCTGGGATTTCTTTAACAACCTTCCTTCTGCAATACCGTCGAGTTTTCCTGGTTTCGGAAAAGCTCCTGAGACCAAGGGTATTGCAAATATAAAAATAGAATTCCCAAGTGATATGATAGGTGTACCGTATATGATTTCTCTGGGTTTGTATCCGTCTGGTTCGACCACGTCACTGTCCGGTTCTCCAGATAAGATGCTGACACTGCCCGGTTTTCCTGTCGGGGCTTTTACCCTTGGTGAAGAGAAAGAATATAATGATATTGATGTTAATCTGGGAGGTGTGGAAGATGGAGACTATGCACTTGTTGCTCTGGTTTATGTTGAAGGGGGTTTGTTTCCCATTCCACTTTCCGGGAAAGATTATATAGGTGTTCAGGAGATTACTTTAGCTGATGTTACAATCAATATTGAGACACCTTTTGAACTGGAACTGATGATTTATTAACTAACAAACGACTGAGGTATAAAGCAAAAGGTTAGTTGTCAGAAGTAGAGAATTTTATAACCGCAAGGCGCAAAGAACTTCTTAAACTATGTTTTTCTCTGTGACTCTGTGGTTAAGAAGCGGTTTAACGATTTAGCGGTTTTCTCCAAAACTCAGAGAACTCTGCGAGACGAAGGGGCAAGTAATGGCAAAACTTAAAACACATTCAATGTTTTTGGAAAAAGAAAAGATAGTAGAGCTTCTTAAGACCCACAAAGACGGGGTGCTATGTTTTACTGATAGTACAGCTCCCTACGGTGTTCCGTTGACCTATACCCTGTATCATGATGAGAGTATCTATTTTGGTCTTGGTTTAAGCGGAAGAAAATATGAGTGCTGGCAGAAAAATAAAAATGTATGTTTTACCCTGTTTAAAACCTTTACGTCCGAAAGTGATTCGGGTAGACGGGGCTGGTGGAGCATTATCCTGGACGGAGAGCTGATGCAGGTAACTGATCCGGTCGAGATAAGCTCAATTGGAGATTTGCTGGAAAAAGAAGGGCTATTTCCTCCGGGTCTTAAGGAAAAATTTTTGGGCGCCATGTTAAAAGATCCGGAGAACTCCAACTTTTTCAAGATGAAGATAATACGTTTTGGGGGAAAGGAACTGCCGGAATATCAGCCTGAAAAAGAAATTGATTAAATATGTAGCTATTTATAATTCCATTTTAATTATTGCAGGAACACTAATTTTAAAAGAGGGGAGTATGATGAAAACAGCAAAAGTTTTTTTAACTCTGGCAGTACTGGCCTGTATGATCTTCACTGGCTGCAGAAAGGACCCTTATGAAGCCGCAGGGCTGCTTGATAACCAGACGGTTGAAATGGCCCAGAAAATGACAGCACATCTTGAAGGAACAGACATCGAGGTGAGGTCAACCCATGTAGATAAGATTACTTTCGGCGGCTCTTATGCTGACATTAATGCTGTTGAAGGCTGGGTTAAGCCCTACTTTACCATTATTCCGGAAAGTATGTTTATTGAGTCCGACAACACAACCGTGGAAATTAACGGGTCCATTCTGGCAAAGATGAAATCAAAGGACAAAATAGATCTTGATTTTAATATTGTCGATAATGAACCACAGGGGATCTGTGTCGATGTACAGGAGGAGATTTATGCCGCTGTCCTTGACCTTTTAACAGTTAATGAGAAAGAAAAATATCTCGCTACAGGCAAGCAGCTTTCATTTAAAAAAGATGATCACCCCGGAGATAATCCCGGAGATAATCCTGTTACTCTTGGAAGTACCTGGCTGTCTGCTGATCCTGCAACTATGGTAACCAATGATGGTAACCAATATTTTTATGAGCCGATGAGTCTTTACGTTACAATTGATGATCCCATTTTTCAGGATGGCGGCGATGAAAGATATCAGGGGGTCCGTTACTGTAAATTTTTGAGTCATCAGGCAATACTTAGCTGGATGCTGACCAAAAGTTTTCAAAATGATCCTGTTTTGATTACGGAGTCACCTTTCGAGTGTACGGAACCTGGCTCCCTGATAACAACAGCTGGCAGTTGTATCTTTAATTTTCCCCTTGCTCAATCATATTACTGTTCTGACTATACCGGCAGTGGTTTTACACCTGTAAATGCTGAGGAAAAATGTTTGAGTCGACCAACTATACCAACGCTGAGTCCAATATACAGCCCTGATCCATGCAGTGAAAGGACAGCTGAGATTGAAGCTTCTATACCCGGCTATCAGGGTCTTACTGGCCTTTGTGTTGCCCATTGTCAGGAAGAAAATGAATTTATCTGGAATATTTATACGGATGATCCCGAATCCAGTTGTATAGGTTATGATCTGTTCTATCCTGAAGATTTATGAGCGCAGGTGCTAGTTAAGCGTATTATCCAACCTCCGCTTGCTTTGTCGTCGCTTTTTACCCGTTCTCCGTCCCGCTCTGATGGGTCGGAGGATGGGTGCTCTATGCACGTTGCGGTCTGCAACTAAAATTATGTTTTTCTTTGTGTACCCCGTGGATAGGTGGTTCACCCTGTGATACTAATTCTTATTAGTATCGGAATTGATTTTTGAACGTTTCACGGGGTGAAGACGAGGATTAACGATATAACGCTTTTTTTCCAAAGCTACGCGTTCTTTTTAGAGAGGAAAAAAGGAGTAAAAATGGCAAAATCTAAAATTCGAACATTTGTCTTTTTATTGTTATACATTTTTATCTTGTCAGGGATACTGTTCATAACTGGATGTATTGAGCCCGGCGGATGCGTCAGTTCTAATCCTCTCAAATCGGGCAGCCACTACTTTACAATTGATTATGATGGCCTTAAACGGAATTACTGGGTCTATATTCCTGTAAGCTATAACAACGAACCGGTTCCGGTTGTGTTTGACCTGCATCCCGTTTTGACTTCGGCATCGATCCAGCAGCTTTTGTCCGGTATGCGGCAAAAGGCCGAGGATGAAAATTTTATTGTGGTACAGCCGAATGGAAGCAGTGTCGTTTTCGGTTTGTCCGGTTCATGGAACGGAGGCCCTTCCTGCTGTCCGCCTGCGAATAATAAGGATAATCCCATAGATGATGTGGGATTTATTCTCAAAATTATTGAAGATCTCAAAAACAATCGTGTCTGTGTTGATGAAAACCGGGTTTATGCTGATGGAATGTCAAATGGAGGTTATCTGTCTCATCGTCTGGCATGTGAAGCGTCTGATGTTTTTGCCGCCATCGGTCCGGTAGCGGCAAGCATTGGATATGATAATATTAATGAATGTCAGCCTGACCGTCCTGTCCCGGTTTTTATGTTTAGCGGCGGGGAGGATCATCTTGAACGAAAGACAAAAACTGCTGATTACTGGGCTTATGAAGTTAATGGATGCGATGAAGTGCCTCCCGTAGAAAGATTGCGGAAAGGAGACGTTGTTTGTTACCGGTATCAAAATTGTTCCGGTGCCCCGGTGGAACATTGTATCGGCGAAGGAGTAGGGCATTGCTGGCCATCGCCTTACGTTAATATTCTTCCATGTACTACGGATATAAATGTGACGGATCTTATCTGGGAGTTTTTTGAGCAAAATCCTATGTAAATGCCGTTAATGGCTAAAGGTTAATAGAAAATAAAAGTTGAGGCAGACAGGGCTGTAACACTTATAAATAAAGGGTTTAATTTAAGGAGGATGCAATGATACTTGGGATATGCGGGAGTGGAAGAAAAGAGGGAAATACCGGTGCTCTTGTTGCAGAGGTATTAAAGGCATCCGGCGTTAAGTCTGAGTTTGTATGGCTTATTGATTTAAACCTTGGGTACTGCACAGGCTGCTGGAGGTGTGTCTCAGAAGGGAAATGCTGGCAGGAAGATGGAATGACCGAGCTCTATAGCAAAATGATAGACTGTGATGCAATGGTTATCGGATCACCCTGTTATTACGGAGAGGTGTCCGGTCTTGTGAAAAGCATGATGGATAGGAGTATTGCTCTTGGTTATATGGGCATAGGGAAGGAATCGGAAACATCCATGCATGGCAGAAAGCCGCTGGCAGATAAACCGGCTGCTGTGCTGTCGGCCGTTGCGGGTCATGGCGTTGAAGGCGCTCTTAAAACAATGGAAAGGTTTGTTAATTACAGTGAGATGAATTTTGTTGGAAAACTGGGAGCCGTTGCAGGGATGGGAGATGTCAGGGAACTTGATGATATTATGGGTGAAGCACGTGCTCTTGGAATGAAAATCAGCGAAGCTGTGAAGCAGGAAAGAATGCAGGCTGGTCAGGGGTAATGGGCAATGGATTTCGGAATGGGGAATTCGGATTTTGGAATAGCTTTAATAAAGATTTATCGAATGTTAAATTTAGAATTTAACGGTTTTCTCCAAAGCTCTGCCTGTCCTTTGTAGTCTTGACGAAGTAGGGTGTTCTCTGCGAGAGGAAGATTTAACTTTTCATCAGAGCAGAAGCAATGCGGTGTGCCAAAGCCTTACCTTTAAAAAAATGTAAAAGCTTGGACTTGATCTGACAGACCTTGCAGCAAAGTTCAGACCTCACCTGACAACAATTCATTATTCTATGCAGCAATCCTGAAAATTAAAAAAGTAAAAAGCATATATTGTCATAAGCAAACTCAACACCGGTCATATTTGACTATGTGGCACGTTATGTAGTGACTTTGCGGTTTGTTAAAGGTACTGATGGTTATATGAAAAATATAGGGCTTTACATCTAGATATAATTTAAGTT
>CAYLYF010000065.1:0-22008 GCA_964387595.1 uncultured Thermodesulfobacteriota bacterium
CTCTTTCACTCTGAGGGTTTTTTTTTAGGCTGAAAATCGCTCAGCTTAGGTTAAAGTAAACAGCCATCGATATTCACGCTACAGTCTGGGCAGGTCCCGTCCTTTATATCGTAATTTACAATCCTGAATCCGTTTCTTTCAATTAAAAGTTTTTTACATTCATAGCAGTAAGTATTTTCCCCTTCATATCCCGGCAGGTTTACTGTAAAGATATATCGCAGTCCTGCCATCAATCCTATCTCTCTTGCTTTCATCAGATGATTAATTGATGTTCTTGGTTTCTAAAAAATATAAAGTGAGAAATATAATAAAAAGTAAATATATATTTATTAAACTTGACCTTTTTCTATACGTAGCATAATATATCACAAAAGTATAAGGATAGGTTTATATTGCTGAAAAGTGCATGTATTGCGGAAATATCCAGAAAACAACCATTCTAGCTAAGGAATTACGTTTATGCAGGAAAAAGAGATTCTTACCATTAAAGACGTGGCAGAGCACCTACAGGTTTCTGAGAGAACAGTTTCTGACTGGGCCCAAAAAGGGGAGATTCCCTGCGGAAAGCTTGGAAACAGCTGGCGTTTTAAACGGGTAGAGCTGGAGCGCTGGCTGGACAAAAAACTTTTGGGTAGTAAAAGAGAATCGGAAACCCCGGCGATTGCGATCGATGCGGTACTGACGAAAGAGCGTATTCTTTTTCTGGAGACATCTGTCAAAAAGGATGTTCTGAACCTGCTGATTGACTGTACGGCCCGGGCCATAGATATCGTGGATCGTGACGAATTGGCGTATGAGATCTTTCAGCGGGAAGAACTGATGAGCACCGGGATCGGCCTGGGAGTCGCAATTCCCCATGTCCGTCTACCCGCGCTTAACAAGACGATCATGTCGGCTGCCCTGCTTCAAAACGGTTTGAATGATTATGAGTCTCTGGATAATCAGCCTGTTCAACTGGTGTTCATGATCGCGGCAGGACATCATCAGCATGCGGAGTATCTCAGATTGCTTTCCAGTCTGGCAAATCTTGTTAAAAAAGAAACGGTCCGCCAACAGCTCATCAACTCAGTTTCTCCGGAAGATTTCTTTACTACTCTGGGGCAGCAGCCCTAATTAAATGATGTATACATTCTTTTTGATTTAGTCATGTTCATTCTCAATTAAGCATCTGACATATTCAACTGTTCATATTAACGAGGCCCGATGAAACAACGGTTCAGAAATAATAAGTTCATTCTTAAAAATAAAAAAGCTGTTCCGCTGGTGAGACTGTTGTTTCTTTGTGTCATTGTCGGAATCGTCGCCGGTCTTGGAGCAGTGGCATTTTTTAGTCTGCTGGAAGTAACCCGTTTTGCTTTTCTTGACCAACTGGCCGGATTTCATCCGCCAGGACCCTTAGGGGAAATGCCGCTTTTTGCTCCCTCTAATACACCGTTTAATCGCTGGATACTTCTTTGTCTTCCGGCAGGGGGCGGGCTGATCTGCGGTCTGATCGTCTATCGTTTTGCGCCTGAAACAGCCGGGCATGGTACGGATGCTGCCATTGAGGCCTATCATTTCCATGACGGTAAGGTCCGTGCCAGGGTTCCTTTTGTTAAAGCGATTTCAGCGGCCATTACCATTGGTACCGGCGGTTCAGCCGGCCGGGAAGGGCCCATTGCTCAGATCGGTTCAGGTTTTGCCTCCATTCTGGGGATTCGAATGGGGTTGAGCAGCTATGAACGCCGTACCCTGATGGCAGCCGGGATGGCGGCCGGAATCGGTGCAATTTTCCATGCGCCGCTGGCGGGAGCCCTGTTTGCTGCTGAAGTCCTTTATAAAGATATGGATCTTGAGCATGAAATACTGGTTCCGGCTTTCATTTCTTCTATTACCGCATATAGTATTTTTTGTTCATTTTTTGGCTGGGAACCCATCTTTGTCACTCCGGATTTTGTTTTTGACAATTCAATTCAGCTTTTACCCTACGCCGGACTCGCTGTCGTACTGGCCGTGTGCGCCACCATTTATGTCCGTTTTTTTTATGCCGTTCATCATAAATTCAATCAATTAAAAATTCCAAACTATTTAAAACCGGCCATAGGCGGCCTGCTGGTAGGCCTCATTGGATTTTTCATTCCAAGAGCCCTGGGCGCCGGATACGGTATTATTCAGCAGGCTATTGATCATCAATTAAGTATTTCTCTTCTTCTGATCCTGGCTTTCTGTAAAATTGCCACAACTTCATTTTCTGTTGCTTCCGGAGGAAGCGGCGGTGTTTTCGGACCGGCAATTGTCATTGGCGGAGCACTCGGCGGAGCTGTGGGTCTTATTGCGGAACAGCTGATGCCGGGAGCGGGTCTGCAGGCCGGCGCATTTGTCATCGTTGGAATGGCCGGTTTCTTTGCTGCAGCCGCTAACTGTCCCATTTCAACCATTATCATGGTAAGTGAGATGAGCGGAAATTTTCATCTTCTTGTTCCGTCCATGCTGGTCTGCATATTAGCCTATCTTCTGGCCAGAAAATCTTCGCTTTACGAAAAACAGCTTCCCTCCCGATTGGAAGCCCCCAGTAAAACAGGTAACATGCTGAGCGCCGTTTTACGAACCATTACGGTGAGTAAAGCCCTGAAGCTGAAATCAGACTCCTGCCAGGACACGTCTATGCAAACTGTGACAAAAAATATGCCATTGGCCTATTTGATCGATCATTTTTCAAGGAGCGACCAGACCTGTTTTCCTGTTATTGACAATGATAAAAAGCTGGTCGGTATGATCTCCAGTGAAGATATTCGGCCTACGGTGACGGATGGGGGACTTTTGGGAATTATTCTTGCTCACGACATCGCAAAGCCGCCACTGACTATTTTTCCGAAAGACACGCTGTTGTCTGCGGTCACCAAAATGACCACCCATAAATCCAATATCCTTGTTGTGGTGGATTCAGATGATATCTCACAGCCACTTGCCGTCTTAAGTTATGATAGGATCATCCAGGCATATAGTCAGGAGATCTTTGAATCTCAGTAAATGGTTGTCTTAAACTTAATAAATGTACAGCCTTTTTAAATTCTAATTTTTCTATTAAGGAAAACATCCGTCTATCTTTACATGACATTCCGGACATGCCCCGTTTTCGATATGATTATTTACAATTCTGAATCCGTTTCTTTCAATTAAAAGCTTTTTACATTCATAGCAGTAAGTATTTTCACCTTCAACTCCCGGCAAATTTCCGGTAAAGATATACCTCAAACCTGCCTTCATCCCGATTTCTCTTGCTCTAATTAATTGATCAATTGATGTCCGTGGTTTTTCAAGCAGATTATAGGTGGGGTAAAAAGCAGTCACATGCCAGGGGATCTCTTTTCCCATAGATGCAATAAATTCAGCAATACCTTTAAGTTCGTCTTCTTTATCATTTAAGCCTGGGATAATAAGGGTGGTGATCTCGATCCAGATTCCAAGCCTTTTATAGTTCCGGATAGATTCAAGTACCGGTTCAAGTCGTGCGCCACAGATGTTTTTATAAAAATCATCAGTATAAGCCTTAAGATCAATGTTAGCAGCATCAATATAAGGTGCGATCTTTTCAAGCGGTTCGTTATTGATATATCCGTTTGTAACCATTACATTTTTCAAACCCTCTTCATGGGATAGTTTTGCAAGGTCATATGCAAATTCATAAAAAATGGTCGGTTCAGAATAAGTAAAAGAAATAGAATCGCAGGACAGGTTTTTGGCAAACTGAACCAGCGTTTCAGGCGTCATCTCGTTTCCGCTGATTATCTTACGGTCACGCGGCATCTGAGATATCTCGTAATTCTGACAGTGTTTACAGCTTAGGTTGCACCCCACCGTTGCAAGTGAAAAAGACCGGGTGCCCGGCATAAAGTGATAAAGCGGTTTTTTTTCAATTGGATCGGCATTTTCAGCAATTGTCTTTCCGTATACCAGGGAATAGAGCGTGCCTTCAATGTTTTTTCGTACCGCACAAATTCCGGTCCCGTTTTTATTTATTAAACACTCATGGGGACACAGAAGACACTTGACCTTTAGATCATCCAGCTTCTTATAAAAGGATGCTTCCTTCATAATTATCCTCCAGAATATAGTTCATAAAGTGTCTAAAGTACTTAAAGTTCATAAAGTACTTATAGTGTCTGAAGTTTCTAAAACACTCATTTTCTTTGGCTGCCGTGCCGCAGGTTTACCGAAGGCAGGTGCTCTGCGAGAGAACGAATCAACGTTTTACAAGTTTTACCACTGTTTCTATATGATACGTTTGAGGGAACTGGTCAACCGGCTGAACTTTAATCAGTTGATATTTTTTATCACATAATATTTTTAAGTCCCTTGCAAGTGTTGCCGGATTGCAGGAAACATAAACAATAACTTCAGGATCTATGGATATAATATGTTCAAGAACATTTTTGGTGGCTCCGGTTCTCGGCGGATTCAGCAAAACACCATTATATCTGGATTTATAAATGTCTGAACTATGTTTGCTTAGATCATACGCTTTAAAACTGCAAGTTTTTATATTGTTCGCCTTACTGTTTTGTACAGCTTCCTGAATAACTTTTCTGTCAAAATCTACACCTGATACTTTAGCACCGTTTTTTGCAAGGAAAAGACTGAAATTTCCGCAGCCGCAATAAAGGTCAAGAATTACCGGGTCATTAAGTTCAGTAAAAAACTGCTCCACGATCATTATGAGATTAATATTTTGTTGATAGTTTATTTGATAAAATCTGCGGGGATTTCTGATAAATTTTAGACCATTTACGGTTTCTACTAAATCCGCCTTATCTATTAAGGTCTGTTCATTAAGATCATATATGATCGGTTTGTGTCTGCTGTTTTTTGAAAGCGTGTTGAATGAAACAATTACTTTATTTCCCTGTTTTAAATACATAAATTCAATATCTTTTATTTTTTGAACAGCTGTAATATTTGAGATTGTTTCTGAAAGTTCTGAAAGTGCCGTATTAATGGGTTCTTCAAGAAGCAGGCAGGATTTGACCTTAATTATTTCATGACTGTTTCGCATAAAATACCCGGGCAAAGCGCTTTTCCCGTTTACCTGCATGATGGTCCGGGTCCTGTAGCTATATTTAAAAGGTGCCGGTATAATATTATTTATTTTTATATCTGAAATGTTCCCGATTCTTGATAATGATTCCTTTATGATCTCCTGCTTCCAGTAAAGCTGATAATCATATTCGATATGCTGCCACTGACAACCGCCGCAGTTACTGTAATAAGGGCAGGGGGGCTCTGTTCTTTTATCTGACGGACGAAGAAGTTCATGTATTGATGCGTTTAAATACTGTTTTTTAACAGCGTTTATTTCTGCAATTATTTCATCACCGGGAACAGCATCTTTCACAAAACAGGCCCTTGACCCGATATGTGTAAATCCATCTCCTCCATAAATAAGTTTTTCAATATTTAATTTGATCTGATCAGTTTTTTTGATCTCAATGTCTTTTTGCATTTTATAACCGTAAAAGAAGTTTGTAATCTTTAATGTTAATATTTATTTTATATTAAACAACAAAAAAAATTTAATATCTATGAGTTTAAGAACATAATTTGATTGATTAATTTCTTATAATCTGAGACCATTGTTGAAAATCAAAACCTAACCAAAAAGAATCAAATCATATGAACATAACACTTAAACTATATACAATTCTAAGAAAATATCTTCCTTCTGATATTGAAAATGGCGTATTAACTGTAGCTGATAATTTAAAGGTTATTGATATAATTGATATGCTTAAAATTCCGGGGGATCTGCCAAAAATCATCTTAATAAACGGCGAGCAAAAACAGCCGGAATCCGAACTTTCTGATGGTGATGAATTAAGCATATTTCCTCCAATTTCAGGCGGATAATTGAACTACCACTGTCTACAGCCGGTGGATTGCAGTAATTCCAATAATCAATACTAAAGAAAAAACAAAAACATAAAAATTCTCCTGAGGAGATAAATTCTTCTCTTTAATATGAAAAAATGCATTAATAATTATTCTTTGCCTAAAGGTGAGGGCTTAAAACCCCGAAGAAGACAATTATGACCCAGAACAACATTACAGAAAGTGTCATCTCTTCAATTGGAGAGGGGATCTATAAGGTAACCGCAGAAGTCAGGATTATTGGAGATGACCTGATGATCTCAGTATGGGGCGGTACCGCACCTCACATCGGTTCCATAGCTGTATCCTTACCCAGACCCAGTCTAAGTGATGATTCAAAGACAAGCTCAACTTCATCTGTTATAAATATAATCGGTCATAAAGATGAAATCGTCGCAAGGATGTTCTCTGAGAAAATTTCATCAAGATTTAATAAAAATGCCATTGCAACCGCAGGTATTCATATTGATCAGATAACGGATGATCAGCTCAGTATTATAATGAACAATATTTCAGATCTCTGTAAAGATATTATCAACAAACTGGAGTCATTAATTAAATGAAAAAACTAATTGTGGGAGTAACGGGGGCCAGTGGAATTATATATGCATACAACCTTCTAAAAGCGCTTAAAAATATTGATGCAGTCGAAACACATCTCATTATAAGCAGTTCATCAATTATTGTCATAAAAGAAGAGCTAATTAATAAGTCGGAAAAAGATCTTATTTCTCTGGCGGATTATCACTATGATATCAATAATCTGGCCGCACCTGTTTCAAGCGGTTCGTTCAGGACAGATGGAATGATCGTTGCACCCTGTACAGTTAAAACTCTTTCTTCAATAGCAACTTCATATACCGATAATCTGATTACAAGAGCTGCGGATGTAGTGCTTAAGGAGAGACGCCGGTTGGTGCTGCTTTTTAGAGAAACACCGTTAAACCTTACCCATATCAATAATATGTCTCAGGTTACCATGATGGGCGGAATTATTTTACCTCCGGTTCCCGCTTTTTATCATAAACCCGAAAGTATCGACGATATCATAAATCAGACCGTCGGAAAAACGCTTGACCTTTTTCATATTGACAACGATCTGTTTAAGAGGTGGGGAGAAAACTAATCCAGCATTTCAGATAGCGGTACGATCTCTACATTATTTTCTTTAAAATTTGGCATCATATCTAATAATGCTCTAATCGTGGTGGGGTAGGGATGACCGATACCCACCGCATATCCCTTTTTATTACCCATTCTCATAAGATTGCTCAGCTGGTCAACCGTACCCTCATAAGTCTGATCATTATCAAGAAATATTTGCCGTTCAACAGAAGCGACCCCATGTTTATTTGCCAGCATAAATCCTTTTGAATCTTTTGAGGTACGGCTGTCTACAAAACAGAGTTTTTTATCCTTAAGCGCCCTGATCACAACTTCCATTTTTATACTGTCTTCAGTAAACTTTGAGCCCATATGGTTGCTTATACCCATAATATGAGGAATCGAACGAATCATTGATTCTAAAACAACTGTCAGTTCTTCCGGTTCCATTGCGGTTGTCAGAAACCTGTTATCAAACTTTAATTCCCTCCTGTTTGACGCATTGTCCCAGGATTCCATTGGCGCATGCAGTATTATTTCATGACCCAAAACATGACCTTCCTCAGCAATTTTTCTGCTGAACGGACAAGCCGGAAGGATTGAAAGCGTTATCGGATATTTTGACCTAATTAAAGGTAAGCAGGGTTTATATTGATTTCCAAGGTCATCAATGATGATGACAGCTCTGCCGGAATATTTTGAATTGTTATCAGAACTAAGTATTTGAATATCCGGTTTTGCAGATAATGAAAAAAAGAGCAGAAAGGCAATGAGCGGTATGTTGTTTATCATGTTTTATATATTATTTATCTTTTTAGAGAACAATAAGAATTCAAGACAGCATCAGTATAAAAAAACCACAGTACGTTACCGTCCGGATGGATATCTTCTTACAACATGCTAAAGGAGCTGTCTGTAAATTTAATTTTTTAAATAAGCGTTCTTATTTTGATCCCAGTTATCAAAAATATTTTTTGCTTTTTCAATGATCGGATCCTTATTTATATCCTGACTTCTTTTCTTGATAATGTCCTCATGGGTCACAGTTTCATTATCTTTTTCAAGCTCAAAAAGGATATCAGGGTCTATCCCGTTTCCATGTGTTGTTCTATGGCTTGGCAGATAATATTTTGCTGTCGTCAGCCTGAGGCCTGATCCGTCAATAAGCGGAAAGATGGTTTGAACAGTTCCTTTGCCAAATGTTTTTCTGCCGAGAATGATTGCCCTTTTATGGTCCTGGAGCGATCCCGCGACAATTTCTGAAGCACTTGCACTGCCTTCATTAACAAGAATTACAATATTATAATTATATTTCTCCGGGTTATTATTTGCATGGTACTGAAGATTTTGATTTGTTATTCTTCCGTCTGTGTAGACTATCAATCCATCATCAAGAAACTGATCAATTATTTGAACAGCCTGGGTCAACAGCCCACCGGGATTTGATCTGAGATCGATTATTAATCCAGTGATTTTGTCATTCTTCTTTTTTAACGAATTTAACGCATTCTTAAAATCTCGGGTCGTATTTTCCTGAAACTGGGTAATTCGAATGTAGCCGTATTTCTCATCAATGATCTGAGACCGGACACTTCTTATTTTAATGATATCCCTTATTATGGTAAAGACCTTTGGTTTTCTAAAACTTTCCCTTTCAACGGTTATTCTGATCTTTGTACCGGGCTTCCCGCGCATTAGTTTTATGGCATCCATTATACCCATATTTTTTGTGGGTGTGTCTTCAATTTTAACAATTTTATCACCGGTTTTAAGGCCGGCTCTATATGCGGGTGTGTCTTCTATGGGTGAAACAATAGTTAATATTCTGTCTTTAGTTGTAATCTCAATTCCAAGCCCGCCAAATTTACCTTTCGTCTCTACCTGGAGTTCCTTATAAACACTGGGGGGCATAAAAGAAGAATGAGGATCAAGATCTTTCACCATTCCTTTAATTGATTCATAAATGATCTCAGAACTGTCCTTTTCATCAACATAATTCTTTTGTATAAGTGAAAGAACATCCGAATAAACCCGAAGCTTATCATATTCATCCTGGGTTAAAGCAGATAATTCCCCATTAAAAAAAGTTATCAGCAGCACAATACTACCCATGATAAATTTAATATTTAAAAACTGCTTTACTGATCTTTGATGCATTATCATCTCCGAAATAATTAAATTATTTATTTCCTGCTTTTAAAAGCCATCTTAAAGGATCCTGGGGTTTTCCCTGATGCCTAATTTCAAAATATAAACAGCTTCCTTTTAATGAGTTCGTATCACCCACCAGTGCAATTGTTTCACCCTGCCCGACAAGGTCACCTGTTTTTTTGAAAAGTTTCGAAGCATGTGCGAAAAGAGAGTAGTATTTTTCGCCATGATTAATTATCATCATATTGCCATATCCTTTAAACCAGTCAGCAAAGATGACTTTACCTTCAAATACTGACCTGACTTCTTTACCCAGCGGCGCCTTTATCTCAATTCCCTTTTGAAAAGTATAAGTATGCAGGTCAGGATGTTCTTTTCGTCCAAACACTGTAATTATCCTGCCTTTTACCGGAAACGGCAATCGGCCTTTCATGGACGAAAACTTTCGGGTTAAAGACTTGAAATCTTTTTTTTCTTCAGGCAGTCTGTCAATAAAATCCTGTAATCTCCTGGCGTATTCTTTTAGCTCCTTTATTGCTGTTAATTGAACCTCTTTTTTTTCTCGGGTCTTTTTTAACAAAGATATTTTTTCTTTTTTTGTTACTTCTATTTTACTGCTGTTTTTATAATATTTTTCCTTTTGTTTGAGCAGTGCGTCTTTTTGACTTTTTAGTTTTTTTTCATAAGTAACTTTATCTTCAATTCTCTTAAGACTTTTTCTGATCAGATTATAGTCATTAGACACGATTTTATTCAGTAACTTGTCATGTCTTAAAAAATCATTATAGGTTTCCGATGACAATAGTATCCTTAATCCGCTGCGGTTGTGATATTTGTATAACGATATAAGCCGTTTATCAAGAATTCTTTTCACATCCGATATTTCTATATTTAATTCATCAATGCTCTTTCTTGACTCTTTAATACTTTTTTTTATTTGTACTATTTTACTATTTATCTCTTTAACTTTAATATTATCCTTTAAAAGCTGCTGCTCAAGGCGGTTAAGTCTTTCTATGACCTCACCCTCTTTTTTTTTATATTCTTTTAGTTTTTTTTCCCTTTCAATGATCTTGCTTTTAATGTTATCAAGTTTGATCTTTTCAGATTCCGTTTTTGCCGAAACATAATCAGGGATAAAGGATATTTGCAGGAAAAGGATTAAGAAGATAATTGAAATAGGTCTCATAATTATATCTTAAATTCTTTTAAACCGTTCAAGGATATAAAAGCGCCTGTCAGACCCAGCATTAGTCCGATTAAAATCACGGTTAGCAGCTGATACGGGTTTAAAAAAAGAAAAGTATTCATCCCGAAATAAAAATGAAATCCTGCGATAATGTTCTTAGATATTAATAAAGAAATGATATAGACAATAAATAAAGCAAATATGGAGCCTGCCAGTCCATGGATCACCCCTTCAACATAAAAAGGGAACTTTATGAACCTGTTGGTTGCGCCTACAAGTTTCATAATTTCAATTTCATCACGCCGGCTGTACACCATAAGCTTAATTGTATTTGAAATTATAAACAGAGACGAAATAAAAAGGAATAGACCAAAGCTGAGTCCCGTGATTCTGAGGAAATGAAATAAACGTGTAAATCTTTCAAGCCATTTTTGTCCATACTCAATATCCGTTATCCCCAATTTTTGACCAATTATCTTAATAAATTTTTCTATTGAATCAATGTTAAGAAATTCCTGTTTTATTTTAACTTCAAATGAATTAGGCAGAGGGTTATAACTCAGTCCTTCAAGGATACCATCCTGTCCCTCAAGCGAACTTTTAAGTGATGACATCGCATCATCTCTGGAGACAAATTTTACATATGAGACTTCGGCCTGATTTTCAATAAATTGCTTTAAATTATTAATAGCTTTCGGTTTAAGATCATCCTGCAGATAAACCAGGACATGCACCCGCTCAATCCAGTGCTTTTGAAATGACGATAGATTAATAACAAGAAGAAGAAATATTGCAAATATAATAAAAGTAAGCGTTATGGTTGCTAAAGCAGTGAGGTTGATCAGCAAATTGCTTTTGCAGTTATTTAAAACCGTTCTTAATGAATATATGATTTTATTTAAAAACATTTTATCAGCCTGATATTTTACCGCGTTCAAGGGTTATGATGTTTTCTGAAATCTTCTGAGCAGTATTTTTATCATGGGTTGCAATAACAACAGTTGTTCCTCTTGCATTAATAGCCTTAAACAGCTTCATGATCTCAAAAGAGAGTAAAGGGTCCAGATTTCCTGTCGGTTCATCCGCTAGCAGAAGAATAGGATTATTAATTATGGCTCGCGCTATGGCAACTCTTTGCTGTTCACCGCCGGAAAGATGCAGGGGCAATGAATCCTTTTTTTGTAGAAGACCTACCCATTTAAGTACCTGCCATACCTTTTTCTTAACTGATTTGCGGCCTGTCCCGATGATATCAAGGGGAAATGCAACATTTTTATAAACAGACCTGTTCTGTATAATTTTAAAATCCTGAAAAACAACACCGACTTTTCTTCTAAAAAAAGGTATTTCCTTCTGACTCATTCGGGTAATGTTTTTGTTGTTTACTACAATCTCTCCCGTATTGGGCCTTTCTGAGGAAAAGATAAGCTTAATTAGAGTAGACTTACCAGCACCGCTTGAACCGGTAATAAAAACAAATGCGCCCTTGTTAATCTTTAGATTGATATCGTTTAAGGCCGGGATCTTGTTTTCGTAGTATTTTGATACTCGATGAAGTTTAATCATTTTAGCTTTTTATAATGATAGAATTTATTGCTTTTTAACATATTGCAGGATCTTAATCAATATTTTTAAATGATAAATATGATGCTAAAACAAATAGTTGTGACAATAACATCAAGTAATACTGGAGTGATATTTAAATATCTCAGAAGATTTAACAGCACCCTTTCTTAAAATCTTAAAGGGCTCTGAGCTTACATCAAGGATCGTTGAAGGAAGACCGCCATTTGTTTGACCTGCATCAATAATAAAATCAACTGAATTTAATATTGATGCATCTATTTCATCGATCTTTGATGCACTTTTCCCCCCGGAAATATTTGCGCTTGTGGTGGTGATGGATGAATTTATATTTTTCAGGATTCGGTTAAGAATTTTAGACCCTGAAAATCTGCAGGCTACATTTCCGGTACCCGCTGTTAAGGTATTGTTTATACTTTTAGCCGCTTTAAAAACCAGGGTTAAAGGTCCAGGCCAGAAATACTTTGCTATATTAATGGCATTAGGATCAATATCTGAAGCTATTTTTTGTAAAAAAGAAATGCCGGGAATAAGTAAAGGCAAAGGGTTATTTAAATCTCTTCCTTTTATATTGAATATTTTTTTAATTGCGGTGTCATCATCATATAATGCACCTATGCCATAAAAAGTCTCTGTGGGATATACAAAAGTCCTGCCTTTTGATATTAACTCTGAAATTTTAGACGTGATATCTTTATCCGGTTTTTGCGCATTGATCTTAATAATTGGGGGCATATTGAATTTTCATTCATAATGATTTTAATTAAAGACAACATCAGTGTTTTGTACATTCCTATGTTCGTAAATGTATCTTACCGATCTTAAATATAAAGCTTTAACGGTACATTTTGGAGGCTATCTATTAATTATTCAGCTGCTGATTTAACTTTTCATTTTTTTCCAAAACAGCTTTCACCATATCTTCTCTATATTTTATTAACTTGTCTTTTATCTCAGGGTATTTCCCGGATAATATTTGAGCTGCGAAAATACCCGCGTTTTTAGCACCGCCTTTACCAATTGACATGGTAGCAACAGGAATACCGCCTGGCATCTGTACCGTTGCCAGAAGCGCATCCAGTCCTTTTAGGGGAGATGAATCAATCGGAACACCAATGATCGGTAATATTGTTTCAGAAGCAATGACGCCTGCAAGATGCGCCGCCCATCCGGCACCGGCTATTATGACCTCTATTCCTCTTGAAGCTGCGGTTTTAGAGTACTCATGGGTTTTTTCAGGTGTTCTGTGAGCAGAAGTTATGGTTACCTCATATTTTATATTAAATTCATCAAGAATTCCAGTTGCACCCTTCATAATTTCAAAGTCAGAGTCGCTTCCCATTACGATTCCTACCAGCGGATTTTCCATGACCTGCTCCCTTTACAGTTTATGATTCAATTTTATGTTAAGATCTGCTTTTTTCAAATATTTTTCTGAATCCTCATACCAGCCATTTTCCCGCATTTTCCTGGCAGCATAAAGCAAAGCATCATTTGTTCCATTTTCAAACATCTTCGCAAAGATACTTTCCTGAGCACCGGTTAAAAAAACTTTTTCTAAAGGTGTTTTATTTTCAATTAAATATTTTAATAACAGCTCGTTATCCTTATGTATAATAAATATCTCTTTAAGATACATAACTGCTTTCGTAAACAATCCGGAGATATTATCAAGCTCATTTTTTACTTCGACACCTGCTTTTTCAATGAGTTTAAAATTATCATTTATGATCCTGGACAGTTTTTTATCATGCTTATAATTATTTACTGCAAAATCAAGTAAGGGTTTATATGAATTAATTTGATAGGTATTTTCTTTAAGTTTAATTGCCTCATGGAAAATTGATCCGATTGTCCAATCAAAAAGCTGCTCATACAGATTCTTTTTTGCCGCGTTGTTTCTAATAAGTCTATGGCTAAGGTCTTTTATCAGCCAAAGAGGTCCTTTATTTTTTTCTGACCCCACCCATGTTTCCATCCTTTTATAAGGAAGATTTAAAGATGTTTTGTATTCATTCAGGATTTTATCAAAAAATATTTTAGTATTAACAAACTCTTCCACCAAATCTCTTATGAAAATATTCTGCCTTTTTTGCAGCCAGGAATTATTCATTATCTCCTCCGGGAGGTGAATCTCTAGTGTTCTTTACGAAAGTAAAAACATTGTCATGCAAAAAATATTACAAAAATCAATATTTGAACTTCCTGATGAATATTTAGCACGGAGTGTTAATTATATTTTTTCTGTTTAATCAGCAGGCTTTTTTGCCAATATCTTTTCTAAAATGAACATCGGTCCAATGTATTTTTGCTACAGCCTGATATGCAGTGTTTATAGCATCCTGAATGGTTGATCCAAGAGAAGTGACCCCAAGCACACGGCCGCCGTTGTTAATTATTGTCCCATTCTGTTCTGATGTGCCTGCATGGAAAACAATTGTATCACCGATCTTTTCTGCTTCTTCTGTCCCGCTTATCACATAACCTTTTTCATAGTCCGCCGGATAGCCGCCGGACGCCATTACCACACACACAGAAGCCTTATCTTCAAGCTCCAGAGTATATTCATCAAGCTTCTCATTAACTGCCGAATATAAAAGATCAAACAAATCGCTTTTCAATCTTGACAAAATAGGCTGTGCTTCAGGATCTCCAAGCCTTACATTAAATTCCAGTATACTGGGAATATTATTTTCGATCATCAATCCGGCATAAATGATCCCTTTGTATTTTATTCCTTTTTCAGACAGTTTATCTATTAGCGGCTTTATGACTTTTTCAATTGTAAAATCATAGACCTCATCAGACAGTATCGGGGCAGGTGAATATGCACCCATGCCGCCGGTATTCGGTCCTTCATCATTATCGTATGCCGGTTTATGATCCTGGGAAGAGGGCAGAACTGAAATTGATTTTCCATCCGTAAGACAGATAAATGAGGCCTCTTGACCTACCAGGAAATCCTCAATAACGATATTATTGCCGGCATCACCAAACTCTTTTTTTACTAAAATGGTGTCCACTGCGTCAATTGCCTGCTCTATGGTTTTACAGGGAATGACGCCTTTACCCGCAGCCAGACCGTCAGCTTTTACGACCAGAGGTTTGTTTTTATTTTTAATATATGCTTTTGCTTTATCCGGATCATTAAAAACCTCAAAATCTGCAGTAGGGATACCGGCTTCTTTCATGATATTTTTTGAAAAAACCTTACTTCCTTCAAGCATTGCAGCATCTTTTGAGGGACCAAAAATTTTAAGACCTGCTTTTTCAAAGATATCGACGATCCCAAGAGTCAACGGAACTTCCGGGCCGACAACAGTTAAATCGATATTATTTTTAAGGGCAAAATCTTTTAAGGATTCAATATCAACCGGTGATATGTCAATACACCGGGCGACTTTTTTTATTCCAGGATTTCCCGGTGCACAGTAAACTTCTGTTACTTTAGTACTTTTTGATATTTTCCAGCAAATAGCGTGTTCTCTACCGCCGCCGCCGACAACCAGGACTTTCATGATTAATTCTCCATCTCTAATTTAAATAGATATTCAAACCGTAACAATATCCAGAGGTTAAGCTCTTCACTATCAACCGATATTAAATATCTTTCTTTTTTCAACCGAAATTATCAGTTAATTTATAAAAATATGTTGTTTTATGTTAAGTTTTTTTTTATCATCAAAAAACTTATAAGTAAAGCTGAAAGAATAATGACACATTCCATCGATAGTTTTGGATAAAAATGCCCAGATTTTTTATTAACAAAAAAAATATTTCTAATAATACGATTATAATCTCAGGTGATGAGAGTAGACATATACTGAAAGTTCTAAGGCTTAAGCTGAATGATCTTATCACACTTTTTGATGCTGAAGGAACAGCATATGAAAGTGTGATAAATGCTGTTCGTAAAGATGAAGTTACTGCAGAGATTCTCAAAACATCAAAGGATACTAATGTCAATACTTCTGAAATGATACTTGCACAGGCAGTTTTAAAATCAAAAAAAATGGATATTGTTGTACAAAAAAGCACTGAACTCGGGATATCCAGAATTATACCTTTTTTTTCCTCACGAACTGTTCCAAAATGGACTCAGAAAAAATGTGCGGAAAAGGTCTCTCACTGGAATAACATAATGACCGCTTCTGTTAAACAGTCGGGGATAAGAAAGATGCCTCAGGTTGAACAGATCGTTTCATTTGATGAACTGGTTTCCTTCGGTTTAACCATGCATAAGCTTGTGCTCTATGAAAAAGAAAAGAAATCATCTTTAAAGGATGTTATAAATAATATCCGGTTGCCGTCTGATATTATGATAATGGTCGGCCCTGAAGGCGGTTTTGCACAAAATGAAATAAATAAAGCAATTGAAAATGGATTTATCACAGTTGGTATTGGTGATTTAATATTAAGGGCCGAAACAGTCCCTATAACCGTGCTTTCAATACTTCAGTATGAAGCCGGAAATCTTGGATAATTAATTATGAAATGTCCGGAGTGCGGATTCGTCAGTTTTGATGATATTTATGTATGCACAAAATGCGGTAAAATATTTGATGCGGATAAACTGCAAAGTGATTTTATAGATCAGATAACCATAGATTCCGAAACCTGCCGGGATCTGCCCCGGCCTAAAAATCTTGAATCCACGATCTCAAGTATAAAGAAAGATCTTGATCATATTACGGATAAGAAAAGTCAGCAGAAAAAGGCCGGTTTTCTTAAAAGATTGATTGCATACTTTATTGATTGGATAGTACTGTCTCTCATTTCGGTATTTTTACTGTTCAATGTATATATTTTACTGATCGTTTTTTCAAACAGCAATATTGATATATTTGAAACCTTAAATTCTATTATAATCCCCTTTTATTTATTTTCTTTTTTACTTAAGTGCTTTTATTTTTCATTTTTCCATTCACTTACCGGCCAGACCGTTGGTAAATCTCTTTGCAAAATAAAGGTTGTTGATCTAAATGGAAAACGTATTTCATTTATGAGATCTTTTGTTAGATTTTTGGGTTATTATTTATGCTTTTATTCCTGCGGTATTGGTTTTCTCTGGATTTTATTTAATGAAAAAAACCAGGGTTGGCATGACAAATTAGCCGGATCAATCGTTATCCTAAAATAATCTAAGTAAAAGCTATACCTGAATATAGGTCAGAACTGGAAAACAAGACCGGATCCATTATCCTGATTAAGCCCAGCGCTATTCATTTCTATGAAAAAAGTTCATAAGATCTGTCCTGCTTTGGAAGACTTGAAAGTTACCCCTCAACAATACAAATCCGTCGAAGCTCCATAAACCTTGACAATAAATATATTATCCCATAAAATTTTAGTTTATTTTGAATAATAGTATACCTTGAATATTTATCCGGATTATCAATTATGGACATCAGTGATCAACCCATCGGTATTTTCGACTCTGGAATTGGCGGTTTAACCGTATTAAAAGAACTGATGAGAATAATTCCAGAGGAAAACCTGATTTATCTCGGAGACACTGCAAGAGTTCCATATGGTATAAAATCACCCGAAACCGTTATAAAATATTCTGTTTCAAATGTTAACTTCTTATTAAACCATAAGGTCAAAATGATCGTGATCGGGTGTAATACGGCATCTGCTGTTGCAACCGGCGTATTAACAAAAAAATTTGACCTGCCGATTGTTGATGTTGTAAGCCCGGGTTCAATAAGAGCCGTTAATACAACTAAGAACAACCGGATCGGTATAATCGGCACCCGCGGAACAATTAACAGTAATGCATATGAAAGAGAAATTATAAAACGGGTACCGGAGGCAAAGATATTCTCTCTTCCCTGTCCGTTATTTGTGCCTCTTGCTGAAGAAGGATTGGTCGATGAAAATGATGAAATTGTTTTTTTGATCACAAAACGATATTTATCCTTTTTTATTGATAAAGGTATAGACACACTGGTTCTTGGCTGTACCCATTATCCGCTTTTAATGAATGTAATCCAAAAAGTTGTTGGAGACGCTATTAAGCTCATCTGTTCTGCTGAGGAAACTGCACTGGAAGTCCAAAGGTGTCTTTTGAGAAGCAACTTAAATAAAAAAAATAACGAAAAAGCAGAGACCTCTTTTTATTTAACAGACCTGCCCAAAACTTTTATTGAGACAGGAAGACTGTTCCTGGGGCAGGAACTAAAAAATGTTAAGTTAATAGACATATAAAATGCCTGTCAAAAAAACCACAAGAAAACCGGCAAAAAAAACCGGCAAAAAAGGAACAAAAAGCCGTCAAAAAAAAACCGGATCGATATTAAATAAACTATTCATAATGGTTTTTGTTGTTTTGCTGGCTTTAATAATACTTTATGCACTAAATAAAAAACAGCTCATAAACAAGTCCTCTCTGTTGAATGTCTTTGACCGTCTAACGTCCTATGTGGATGAACTGACAACACCTATGCGCACAATAAGCTGGAAAGCAACTCTCTATTTTGCTGATGAGAGTTCAGACTATTTTATTAAAGAATATAGACGTGTCAGTTCAGTTAAAAATCCTGAAAAAATGTCTGAGGTCCTAATAAACGAACTGATAAAAGGACCGGAAGCGAAAGGCGTCAGAACAATTCCTAAACAGACCCGGATACTGGATGTTGAGCTGTTAAATGACGGGCTGATCATTCTTGACCTTTCAAAGGAATTTACAGAACTTCATCCCGGCGGGAGTTCTACTGAAATTATGACAGTGTATTCGATTGTAAATACGCTGACAACAAACATAAAAGATGTTAAGATGGTAAGAATAATCCAGGAAGGCATCCGGTTAAATACAATAGCCGGGCATATAGACTGCAATAAAACATTTTATCCGGATTTAAAACTGATACGGTAAGGAATAATGGCGAAGAAGATACAAAAGAAAATGATCAGAAATATCGGGATTATGGCTCATATTGATGCCGGTAAAACCACAGCAACTGAAAGAATATTATATTATTCAGGAAAGTCACACAGGATCGGTGAAGTCCATAATGGTCAGGCTGTTATGGACTGGATGGAGCAGGAGCAGGAGCGCGGAATAACAATAACATCAGCGGTAACCGATCTTTTATGGAAAAACCATGAGATCCATTTAATCGATACCCCCGGACATGTTGATTTTACAATTGAAGTAGAAAGATCACTTCGTGTGCTTGACGGTTGCATCGCGCTTTTTTGTGCTGTAGGAGGCGTTGAACCGCAGTCAGAGACTGTCTGGCATCAGGCAGATAAATATAAGGTTCCAAGACTCGCGTTTATAAATAAAATGGACAGAGTCGGGGCAGATTTTCTTAATGCCGTAGAAATGATGAAAAACAAGTTAGGAGCCAATGCGATACCCATACAATTGCCTATAGGCGCAGAATATAATTTTGAAGGCGTGGTTGATCTGGTTGCGATGAATGCGATCATCTGGAACAACGCTTCTGATGAGCATAAATTTGAAGTAACTGAAATTCCGGAAGACCTTTTAAATGATGCAAAAACATACCATGAACAGCTCCTTGAAGCTGCGGCTGAACACGATGAGGCCTTAATGGATAAATACCTTTCTGAAGAATCTATTTCAGAGAAAGAACTTAAAACATTTTTAAGAGATTCTGTTTTGGAAGGATCTATCGTACCCGTCCTTTGCGGTAGCTCTTTAAAAAATAAAGGTATCCAGCCATTACTGGATGCCATCATTGACTTTCTTCCCTCACCTCAGGATATTCCTCCGGTATCGGGATTGGTCGGTAAAAACAAGGAAATCATAACAAGAATGCCTGATGACAAGGAACCTTTGGCAGCTCTTGCATTTAAGATCAGCATGGAGGAAAGCAGAAAATTAACCTTTGTAAGAATATATTCCGGCACATTAAAACTGGGGGCTGATATTTTAAATCCAAGAACTTTGGCAAAGGAAAAAATATCAAGGATTTTCAGAATGCATGCAAATAAAAAAGAGCGTGTTGATACCGCCTATGCCGGAGAGATCGTCGGTGTAATGGGTCTTAAAGATACAACCACCGGTGACACCCTTTGCGATCATGAACATCCGATACTTTTGGAAAATATTGAATTTTACAAGCCGGTAATTTCAGTCGCCGTAGAAACAAGATCTGTTTCTGACCAGGATAAGCTTATCAATGCCCTTGAAAAGATCTCCATGGAAGATCCGACATTCAATGCTATTTTTGATGAAGACACCGGCCAAACCGTGATCTCAGGGATGGGTGAACTCCACCTGGATATCATTGCTGATAAAATACAGAGATATTTTAAAGTTCCGGTGAGGACCGGTAAGCCCCAGGTTGTTTACAGGGAGACAATATCAAAAGCGGTTAACTCTGAAGGGTTGTTTGATAAAGATATTAATGATGAAAAGAATTTTGCACAGGTTAAGATCAGGCTTGAACCTTTAGCAAGAGGTGAAGGTGTTGAGTTTATATCAAAAATTGATGAAGGTAAAATTCCTGAAGAATTTATACCCGTCATTGAAAAAACATTCCACGATTCAACTCTTTCAGGGATAATTGCGGGCTATCCTTTAGTAGATGTAAAAGCAACACTTTATGATGGTTTATTTAAAGAGGGCCTCTCCTCTGAACTTGCTTTTACCATGGCTACAAGTAATGCCATAAGAAACGGAATAGAAAAAGCTGATCCTGTTATGCTTGAACCGATCATGGAAGTTGAAGTTGTAACGCCAAATGAATTTCTGGGTGACATAATTGCTGATATAAACACCCGAAAAGGTAAGATCGAGGGAATGGATGACCGGGAAAAAGTAAGAATCTTAACCGCTCATGTTCCACTAAAGGAGATGTTTGGCTATTCAACCTCGATTCGATCATCCAGTCAGGGCAGGGCTACATTTACAATGAAATTTATTAAGTTTGAAACTCAGGAATGATCATATAAATCTATTGAAAGGAATGTGATGAAAGAAAGAGTAGAAGAAGCATTAAAAAAGATAAGGCCGGCACTTGAGGAAGATGGCGGTGGTATTGAACTGGTTGATGTTGTTGACGGCATAGTCAAAGTCAGGCTTCAGGGAGCCTGTCAGGGCTGCATGGGAGCTCAGATGACCTTAAAAATGGGCGTTGAGAGAGTGTTAAAAGAAGAAATCCCTGAAGTTAAAAGCGTTGAAGCTGTATAATTAAACTTGATATGAAATATTTTTTAAGTGTGATCGGAATGGTCCTGATCATTGAGGGTTTACCCTATTTTGCATCACCTGAAAAGATGAAGGAACTACTGCTTAAAATTCCTCAAATACCGACCGTGTATTTAAGACTTTTCGGTTTAACCGCAGTCATTACCGGTCTTACCCTGGTCTATTTCACGGCCCGATGATTGTTTTTGGATTTAAGCAGTTCTCCGCCTTGATTCTGTTTTTAAAAAATTGAACTGGTCCATTGTAAATTTATCCCATTCGCATGGAAAAAGTGAGTTATTGTGAAATAAGGGCTCATTTTTAATATCATATTTTGAAAAAGCTACAGCTTGAGTCCATAATTCTGTACCGGGTATCGGCGAATATTCAGATACATATATTTTAAGACCGGTATCCTGAATAAATTTGACCGTGTCAAAAGCGTTTTCAAAAGTTTGTCCCGGAATTCCTGCCATAACATTTATACCGATATCATCATTTGAAAAACCTGAACTTTTTAATATGTTTATTTTATTTTTAAACTCTTCATTGGTTATTTTACCGTCATTTTTTTGAAGTTCCCGGTCCGCATACTCAAAACCAAACCTTAAGGTCTTAAATCCTGTCTGGATCATAAGATCAGCAACTTCCTCATTTATATTTCTCATATGCAGGCCGTTGGGCACGTGGAACCTCACCTTTATATTATTTTTTAAAATACCTTTAAGTATAGGTAAAATATGTTTATCCGGATTAATTAAAAGTGCATCATCGTAAAAGGTAAAATCTTTTATTTGATATTTAATAACACTGGTTACGATCTCTTCAATTACATCATCAGGTGATCTCTGCACATATCCCCCCGATGGCCACTTGAAAATCCCCCACCTGTGGCCGGGTCAAAATCCCCCAC
>CAYLYF010000066.1:0-21770 GCA_964387595.1 uncultured Thermodesulfobacteriota bacterium
TTGAAGATATTCGCCAAAGAGCGCTTGACAGCGGTGTCACAAATTTTGTTCCTTATTCTCTGCTGCTGATTAAAGAAAGCAGGGAGGCCGTAAAAGAAAAAGAATTTGAAACTGCTGCTATACTTGCAGATTATGCATTGAAAATGTCCCCCGATCTGCCGCCAGCATATGAAGCCAAGGCAGAAGTTCTTTGGGCTAAAAACAGACTTCTTGTTTACCTTCCGTTTAAAGGTTATTTTCAGTCCTTTTTTATAGGGCTGAGTTACATTGAAGCGCTGCCTTTTATTGCCATTTCAAATTCAGCGGTAATTGTCTTTTCCTGTCTTTTGACTGCCGGTCTTTTTGTGCTGTTGGTCGCGGTTAGATGTTTCGGTCTTTTTTTCCATGATGCCAGACATGTCATTAATAAAAAAGTTCCGAATGCTGTTATTATGATCGGTCTTCTGGGGATGTTTTTTGTCCCCCTTATTTTTGGTTTTACTGCACTGTGGCTGCTTCCGCTGTGGCTCTTTTTACTTTTTGGTTATCTAAACAAACAGGAGCGTTTAAGCGCGATTTTTTTATTTCTGCTTTTGCTGATCGTGCCGGTGATGATATTTACGGCCGGTTTGGGGCTGAAACTTTCTCATTCTCAGGAAGAGGGGCTTTTGTGGAAGGTTAATTTTGATTACTGGGATAAACATGATCTTGTCGAACTAAAGGCCTTAAAAGAAAAAAAAGCTGATGATGAAGATGCGCTTTTCAGCCTGGGTCTTGTTTACAAAAAGAACGGTGATTTTGAAAAGGCCTTAAACGCTTATACTGAGCTTGTTGATCTGAACCCTGAAAATTATAAGGCTTTTACCAACCTGGGTAATGTCTATCTTTCAATGAATAAGTGGCAGAAGGCTGTTGAAGCATACGAACAGGCGATAAAACTTGCGCCGGGTGAATGCGCTGCCGCATATTTTAATCTTTCCAGGGCCTACGGACAGAAGTTCCTGTTTGATGAGTCCGAAGCAGAGTTTCTTAAAGCAAAAAAAATAGAAAGAAAACGGGCGGAGAAAAGTCTTAAAAATGCAACGGAACACTATAACCGTATGGTTATAGATGAACAGCTTTCGAAAAGGCGTATTCTTGAAAGAGTTCTTGAAAATTCAAAAGATGAGCAGGCTTTTTTGGATAATTTGTGGAGCCTTTTTTTTAAGCCTGTTTCTTTTAAATATGGTTTTGCCGCGATATTTGTTCTTTTTGCGGCAAGTATGATTTTGGTTAAGAAGGACCGTTTTAGAATTGCCATGAGATGTACGATGTGCGGAAAATCTTTATGCAGGCGGTGTCAGCGGGAGATACCCAAAGATATAACCTGTACCCAATGTCTTAATTTTTATAAGGAACAGGATCATTTTGATCAGTCACTTAAATTGGCAAAAATTTCAAAGATGAAAAGATATCAGTTCTTTTACACGTTTATACGGAACGTTTTAGGTTTTGTTTTTCCTGGCTCTGCATTGATCTGGAAGGGATATCCGTTAATCGGAACGGCTTTACTTTTCTTTTCTGCGATGCTGTTTTTTAAAATTGTTATGCTTTTTCTATTTAGTTCGCCATGGGCATTTCTGGGGCTTACGAAGCTGCCCCTGATCGTTTTGCTTGCGGCTGTGTTATTTATCTGCTGGTCAGCTTCAGTTTTGACAACCTTTAAGCTTGCAGATAAAAACCTGAAGAAATCACTATTATAACGATAATCAATAAGGCTCTAAGGTAAAAATGGCACTTGAAGGTAAAATAAAGGATTTTTGCGTTGCTGATATAATACAGCTTATTTCACAGCAGCTGAAGTCCGGAGTTCTTTGTGTTGAAAAATCCGGGATGAAGTCGGAAATATGCTTTCTGAACGGAAGTATTACCGGTGCAAAACCGTTTGATTATAAGACCTGCCGTTCTTTGGGTGAGATGCTTGTTTCTGCAAAGCTGTTGACTAAGAAGGACCTTGCAAAAGCTTTGAAAGAGCAGGAAAAAACTTTTGAATATCTGGGGCAGATTCTGGTAAAGGAAGGGCTTGTTGTCCGTGAAGATATCGAAAGAGCCCTGATGACCCAGATATATGAAACAGTATATGATATCCTGGGGTGGAAGGAGGGGACCTACTGTTTTGAGCCTAAACAGGTAAACCCTGATCCGATACTTTCCAATCCGGTTCCGGTTGAATCTATGCTGCTTGATGTATTAAGAATGATAGATGAGTGGCCGGAAGTCGAAGCTGAGCTCCCAAGCCTTGATCTTTTGTTTCATCCTGTCCGCAATGTTTCAGAAGAAGGTCTTGATGATGAGGATTTGATCTATTATCGTCTGGTGAATGGAAAAAACACAATGCCGGAGATAATAGACGGAAGCCTTGCCGGTAAATTTGCAACCTGTAAGGCTCTGGTTGATCTGACCCGAAGAGGATATGTCGAAAGTTTCATGCCTGAGTCAAATGGTGCGGAAGGTAAAGGCGGACTTGATCTGAACCCTCTTATTAAACCCCTGTCTTATGCAGCTGTGGTTTTAATGTTAGCTTCGCTTGTCATCCTGCCTATGATCTTTTCAATAAATATTTTTCCGCTTTTTAGCTCCGGAGAATTTAAGGGATCTGTTGTCCAAAGTTATTTAGATAATGATAAGATGATGAAAGTCAAAAAGTCTTTGGAAATGTACCGCATGAAAGAGGGGAAGTATCCTGCAAAACTTTCCGAACTGTTTGTGTCCGGATTTTTAAAGAAAAAAGAGATGATCCTGTCCGGCAAAGACGCGATAAAATATGTCTCTGCCGGAAAAAAATACACATTAGAAGCTGTTAAATCCCCTTAATGAATTTTTCGGCATCAAGCGCTGCCATGCATCCCTTTCCAGCAGATGTTATTGCCTGTTTATAGATCGGATCCGAAACGTCACCCGCAGCAAAGACACCGGGTATGTTAGTTTTTGAACCGTTTTTTGTCATGATAAACCCGTTTTCATCCAGCTCAAGCTGGCCCTGAAAAAGGGTTGTGTTGGGTATGTGGCCAAGCCCGATGAAAATTCCGTCGCAGGTCTTTTGGGATATTTCACCTGTTATAACATTTTTTATTGAAGCGCCGGTCACGGTGTTTTTCTCAAGGTCATGAATTTCATCAATCACTGAATCCCAGATGAAACTTATATTCTTTGTGTTTTTTGCTTTTTCCTGCATTATTTTGGAGGCTCTCAGCTCATCTCTCCGGTGAATGACCGTAACATTTTTGGCAAGTGAGCTTAAGTGAATGGCATCTTCCATTGCTGTGTCACCGCCGCCTACGACCAGAACATCTTTGTCTCTGAAAAAGAAACCATCACAGGTTGCGCAGGTTGAAACGCCTCTTCCGATAAGTTTTTTTTCTGCGGCAAGTCCCAGCATTCGTGGGGATGCGCCGGTTGCTATTATGACGGCAGCAGCTTCTATTTTTTCTTTTCCAAGGGTGAGCGTGAAAGGACTTTGACTCAGGTCTATTGCTGTTGTTTTTCCGCTTTTAAATTCTGTTCCAAATCTTTTTGCCTGCTCTTTTATGTTATCCATTAATTCCTGTGCATCTACACCTTCCGGGTATCCCGGCCAGTTCTCAATAATTGTTGTGGTGGTCAGCTGTCCGCCCGGTTCCATACCTTCGATTACAATCGGGGTGAGCTGAGCACGTGATGCGTAAATTGCGGAGGTTAGTCCTGCTGGTCCGGAGCCGATGATAATAAGTTTGTTCATGACATCTCCTGTTGCTGCGGTTGAAAAATTAAAAAATTTTGTAATTGTTCAGTAAAATAGATTATAATCATCTACGAAAAAGATATCAACAAAGGAGTTGTCAAATTTGAATAAAAATAAAATAAGATGCATTGACTGTGAACACTATTTTATTACCTGGGATGAGTCCTATCCTTACGGGTGCAGGAAGATGGGGTTTAAGTCACGGTATGCGCCGTGAAATGCTGTCTTTGAAATGTCTGAGATGAATTGTCTGGTATTCTCAATGAAAAAAAGAAAAGATAAACAAAAAAAATGATTAAATAATATTCAGAGCAGAAAGTTCATTGTTAAGGTCTTTGACTGATGTAAAATGAATCCCGTTTATCCCTGTTTCTTTTGCTTTTTCAACAAATTCAACAACATCATCAATATAAATACATTCGGAAGGAAGAGCCCCGGCTTTTTGGAGGGCTTTTTCAAATATGGCTTTATCCGGTTTTGAGTGTCCTATCTCATAGGAAAGAATAAAATCGTCAAAAAGGTTAAGAACGGGAAATTTTTCCAGACAGAATTCAAAATGCCATTGGTTGGTATTTGAAAGGCAAAGCATTTTGTGTTTTTTTTTAAGTGCAGTAAGAATGCTGTCAATGCCGGGGATAATCTTAAAAATATTTGTCCATATTTCTTTAAAACAATCGATGCCAAGTTTCAATTCTGCTTCCTTTTTGACCTTTGAATAAAATTTTTCCGCAGAAACAAGTCCTTTATCAAATGATGGCTCAAGGTCTGACTTGAAAATTATCTCATATATCCGGTCAGGGCTAAACGGGCTGTGCTCTGCAAGCTTCGTGCAGATGGCCTGATGCTCAAAATCAACGATTACCCTGCCGAGATCAAATATGATAGTTTTAATCTGTGATGCCTTGTTTATGGCCATGTTTTAAATTTTCGGATTCCGGATATCTGCTCTTGCCAAATTCCGGAAAGAGATTATTTATTGTAAGAAATGTCTTTTTGTGTTTAATACGGATTTTCCTGAATTATAAAACACTTTACCTCTTTAAGTAAGCGGGTCAAGAGATAAATTTAATAGGGTTCTAGATTAAGGTGCTGTTGGGGATTGGTAAGTTCTGAAAGAAGGGGGATGAATGGTGGCGGCGCAGGGACTCGAACCCCGGACACTACGGATATGAGCCGTATGCTCTAACCACCTGAGCTACGCCGCCACGATTAAAGCCTGGATAATCAAAAATATTATCATTTAAGTTCTGACAAATCAAGACAAATAAATAAATGTAACTAAATTATAGTGCGAAATAATCCTTTTCTGCTATTAAATATAAAAGTAATATATTATTAGTCTGACCATTAGATTGTGATATATTCGGGGTGAATAAAATTAAACTGGAGGGCTATAATGCGGTTTTTAAGATTTTTTTTACGGCTGTGCCACAAATCCGGTTACAAAGAAAACTGAATTTGTTCTCACGAGCGAACAGCAGGAGCTTGATACCGGAAAGCGGATGGTTCCTGCGATAAAAAAAGATTATGGCGTATATCTAGAAGATTTACAGCAGTGGTTTTTAAACCATGCCTAATCGTGTGATCGTCGATTCTGGGGCAAGTATGAGACTTGTTTTTTTTGGCAATAACTATTATCCGACTTTTTACGAGTTTATCAACCTTGAATACTGAATTTTATTTTGTCTGTTGTATCCATTCAAAAAATTTTTGAAGGAAATATTTCGGCTGCGCTGGATAAACTTCTGGCTCCGCTTGTAAATCCTGAAGAGCTAAAGGGGAAGTCTGTTCTTATTAAACCGAATCTGGTGGAACCCCTCCGGTATACCAGCGGACAGACCACGAACCCGGCTCTGGTGGAAGCGGTTGTGATCTGGTGTAAAAAATGCGGTGTGTCAGAGGTTGACATCGGCGAGGGACCGAGCTATTTTCAGCCTGATTATGCTCTCCGGGACTGTTTTGTAAAGACAGGGATGACCGATGTTGCTGAACGGCAGGTCATAAAGTGGATTCTTTTTGATGAGGGTCCTTTTCGAAAATTTAATCAGCACTCGCCTGCAACGCCGTCTTCGTTTTCCATCTCAGAGTATGCTTTTTCCCGGGATCTGATCATAAATCTGCCCGTTCCCAAAACGCATTACTTGACGGGTGTTTCAAACGCGATGAAAAACCTTAAGGGGTTTATCAAAAGAGAGGACAAGCCGTCTTTTCATTATTGCGGAAAAGAGAATATTCACGGTTCTGTTACAGAACTGAACCTGATGATACGCCCGTTTCTGAATATTGTTGACTGTACCGCTCCGGTTCACCGGAATAAAAGTTTTATTCTGGCAGGAAAAGATATTGTTGCAACCGATACCGTGGTGACCTCACTGATGGGAATCAACCCTGAAAGCATACGGACCATAAAGCTTGCGAACAGGGCCGGGCTCGGTGAGATGGATATGTCAGCTATAGAGATTAAAGGTGAAGATGTAAAATACCTCCGGATGAACCTTTAGCAGCCCAGGACTTATTTGAAAAGGGTTTTCAAAAACCTTACCCTGAGTGCTGATACTGCCTGCAGCGGATGTCTTATCCCGCTTTTTTCATCTCTTCGGAGGATGGAAAAAGAAGGTTTTTTCCCTGACCGTCAGATTGAGTTTGTTCTGGGCAGGGAAAGATCTGCAGGTGCTGCCGCGAAGGTGCTTTTTTTGGGGACCTGTACCCGGGGAAGCTGCGGAAAGGATCCGTGGCTTAACGGCTGTCCGCCGACAAAGGAGGAGATGTTTGCTTTTATAAAGAAGAACATACAAGTAATCAAGAATTCAAGGGGGCTAGTGTGAAAAACCTGTAATTTTGGTGCGTATAAAAAGTTTATTTAATCTATTGCTATTCTTTGTGCTCTGTTTTTTTTGAGAAAAGATGAGTATTACTTTATATTATTTGCAATGGACGAATATTCATGGACTATTGACCGGAGTGTTTCGCGGAAGCCCCGCTCCTGTGGGCGGGGTCCCCGCAGAGCGGGATTTGCAACAAGCGATACAATCCAAGAAATCAATCTTAATTACCGGGATGCCCCGCCTTGCCCCGAAAACGGGATCTTCGTTAGGCGGGGAGCATCACTTAAGTTTATTCTTTTTTTGACTTTTTAATATATGGTCTTATTGTCTTAATTAAGGATTGAAAAGGTCCGAGTGAAAACCCGATTCCTGAGAATATGGCGGGTTTTGCGTTACAAATACACAGTTATTATTGGAGATTTTTATGATCTTTAAACTTTTTTTGATTTTTACGCTTGTGCCGTTTATTGAACTTGCCCTTCTTCTCAAGATAGGGACGATGATTGGTGCTTTTGAAACCATCATGATAATAATTATTACCGGTATGGCCGGTGCTCTGATGGTTCGATCTGCCGGTATTGATTGTCTCTTTAGGATTCAAAAAAACATGAATTCAGGCATACTACCGGCTGACGAGCTTTTTTCCGGACTTCTTATTCTGGTGGCAGGCGCATTTCTTTTAACACCCGGGCTTCTTACGGATGCATCAGGTTTTATACTTCTTATTCCCGCAACAAGGGAGATAATAAAAAAGTACTTAAAAAGATATGTGAAACTTAAAGTCGATCATACCAGCCTGGACCAGAAGCTACTGTAATAAAAGTCAATAAAGGTTAATATTGTCATAATAACTATTTATATTTCCATTAAATATAAAACATATCTTAAAATTATAAAGATATGCAAATATCTGCAAAAATACTACCAAATAAAAACATATATTATAAAATAACATGTTAAATATGTCTTGTTTTAAATTGAAAGTGCCCTGTGGTAGTAAAAAAACTAAATATCTTGCAGAAAAAAAATATTTATGATATAAAAAACCATTTAAGTCTGTAAGATAGACGGAAAATTTAACACTACCGGACTGTTTTCGGTACAAACCAACTAACCGGCATGCATACAGGGTAAAAGGTTAACTTTCTAACCTGTTGCAGGAGATTCAAACTGCAATCTACCGGCGTGCTAAACGAGAAGGAGGAAGTCTTGGCTCAAATAATTAATATGAAGGATTTGCTAGAAGCGGGTGCCCACTTTGGTCACAGAACCAGTAAGTGGAATCCAAAGATGAAAAAGTATATTTATGGTGCCCGGAATGGTATTCATATAATCGACCTTCAGAAAACAGTAGTGCTTTTAAAAGAGGCTTACAAATTTGTGGTGGATATCGCTGCAGATGGTGGAAAAGTACTTTTTGTTGGAACAAAAAGGCAGGCACAGGAAGCGATAAAAGAAGAAGCCAACAGAGTTGGAATGTATTATGTGACCAACCGGTGGCTTGGCGGTCTGCTGACAAATTTCCAGACAGTTAAGAAGAGTATCGATAGAATGAAAAAACTTGAAGGCATGAGAGATGACGGCAGCTTTGAAGGTTTTAAAAAGAAAGAAGCCCTGGGTTATGAGCGCGAAATTAAAAAGCTTAATTTCGTCTTTGACGGTATAAGAGAACTGGGCGGCGTGCCGGATATAATTTTTATTGTTGATCCTAAAAAAGAAAATATCGCTTTTGCGGAGGCAAAGAAACTTAACATACCGGTAATTTCTATCGCTGATACAAATTCAGACCCTGATGGTATTGATTTTGTAATACCGGCCAATGATGATGCTATTCGCGCTATAAAGCTTTTCAGCTCAAAGATCGCTGATGCGATCATTGAAGGCGCACAAAAAAGAGAAGAAATACTGAAAGAACAGGCAGAGCAGAAACAGGCGGAACAGAAACAGGCAGCACAGAAACAGGCTGTTGAAGCAGAACCTGTTGAACAATAATAATAAAATGATATTATCAGCCTTTTATCAGGCTGTTTTAAAGGAGATGTAGGTTATGGGTGTTGATGCAAAAACCGTTAAAGAACTGAGAGACAAAACAGGCGCTCCAATGATGGACTGCAAAAAAGCATTGCAGAAATCTGACTGTGATATTGATAAGGCGCTTAAGTTTTTAAGAGAAAATGGAATTGCTTCCGCAGATAAAAAGTCCGGACGTGCAACAAAAGATGGAAAAATTATTTCCTATATTCACCCCGGTGATAAATTGGGTGTTTTAGTTGAAATAAACTGTGAGACGGATTTTGTGGCAAAGGGCGAAGGCTTTACAACATTTGCAAAAGATATTGCAATGCACATTGCTGCTGCAAGTCCTCTCTATCTTACAAAAGAAGATGTTCCTGAAGATGTGATCGCTAAAGAGAAAGAGATTTATGAGACACAGGCTAAAAATGAGAATAAGCCTGAAAAAGTGATTGAAAAAATTGCTGAAGGAAGAATCGCAAAATTCTATAATGAGATATGTCTTATGGAACAGAACTTTGTAAAGGACGACAAAGTAAAGATACAGGAACTTGTTAAAAGTGCAATTGCAAAGTTCGGTGAAAACATTAACATAGCACGTTTTGTCAGGTTTAACCTGGGAGAATAATAAATTTTGATCGGTAAAAATGGGATCTGGTTCCGTTAAAAAATATAAGAGAATACTTCTAAAGCTCAGCGGGGAAGTCTTCAAGGGAGATCGGCCTTATGGTATTGATCCCGTTGTTGTAGATGACATTGCTGTCCAGATAAAAGACCTTTTTGATATCGGAACAGAGATCGGGGTTGTTATCGGCGGCGGCAATATATTCAGAGGGCTTTCTGAAAGTGCAAAGGGAATGGACAGAACAAGTGCTGACCATATGGGCATGCTGGCGACTGTGATGAACAGCCTTGCACTTCAGGACCTGCTTGAGAAGCGTGATGTGCCCACCCGAGTTCAGTCTGCTATTCAGATACATGAGATCTCAGAGCCTTATATAAGAAGAAGGGCAATACGGCATCTGGAGAAAAAGAGAGTGGTCATATTTGCTGCAGGGACGGGTAATCCTTTTTTCTCAACGGATACAGCAGCGGCGCTAAGGGCAAACGAGATAAATGCCGAAGTCATATTAAAAGCGACCAAGGTGGACGGTGTTTATGACAGTGATCCCATGAAGAGTCCTGATGCCAAAAGGTTCAGTGAACTGACATACCGTGAAGTGATAGAAAAAAACCTTAAAGTTATGGATCTAACGGCTATAACTTTATGCATGGATAACCAATTACCGATAATTGTTTTTGACCTTAACAAATCCGGAAACATATTTAAAGCAGTAACAGGAGAAACGACCGGTACATACATAAGGGGTTAAGATATGGAAAAAGAGCTTTTAGATAACTTAGAAATAGATATGGATAAAAGCATTGAGTCCTATGAAAAAGAGCTTAGCAAGGTAAGGACCGGCCGGGCTTCTTTATCACTTCTTGACAGTGTAAGGGCTGACTATTACGGAACACCCACAGCATTGAATCAGCTTGCTACTGTTTCCATCCCCGAGGCCAGATTGATTACAATACAGCCATGGGATAACCAGGTCATAAAAGAGATCGAGAAGGCTATCTTAAAGGCTGATCTGGGGCTGACGCCCAACAGTGATGGAAAAATCATAAGAGTGTCTATCCCGCCTTTGACAGAAGAAAGAAGAAAAGAACTGGTCAAGATGGTTAAGAAAATAGCTGAGGCTGCGAAGGTATCTGTCAGGAACCATAGAAGAAAGATCAATGATGACTTAAAAGCAGCAAAGAATGATAAGCTTATCTCTGAAGATGATATGTTTAAGTCTCAGGAAGAAGTACAGAAGATTACGGATGAATATGTTAAAAAATGTGATACTGTAGGTGATGCAAAAGAAAAAGAGATAATGGAGTTTTAGGCAGTAAGCAATATTAATAGTAAAGGGAGGTGTTTGTTATGGCTTATAAGATTACTGAAGATTGTGTATCCTGCGGGACTTGTGCTGATGAATGCCCTGTTGAGGCGATCAGTGAAGGTGATGACAGATATGTTATTGATGCTGAAAAATGTACAGACTGCGGTTCATGTGCAGAAGTTTGTCCGACTGAGGCAATAGTTGAAGGATAGTTCTGTTATCTGTTCATTAAGCGGTTAGAAACAAGTTAAGTTTTCAACGCCTGTCCTGCATATGTGCAGGACAGGCGTTTTGTTATAAAAGACAGCAGGTAGCGAATAGCTATTAGCTGTCTTTTTGGCTTGAGCTTGTAGATTCTTTATGATATTTTAACTACTTATTTAATATGTTTTATGGAAAAGAATGAATATAGAGCAGCTGGTAAAGGAAAAACTTCCCAGGCATATAGCCATCATTATGGACGGCAACGGCCGCTGGGCCAATAAGCGTTCATTTAAGAGAATACTGGGGCATCGGGAGGGGATGGAGTCTGTCAAGGTCATTGTCAGGGCCTGTCGCGAACTTGATATTAAGGCGCTTACGCTTTATGCTTTTTCCAGTCAGAACTGGCAGAGACCTGAGCTTGAGGTGAAGGCGCTGATGAGCCTTCTTAAAAAATATGTCCGTTCCGAGATCAATGAACTTCATGAGAATAATATAAAATTACAGGGGATAGGTGATCTGAATAAATTACCGAAATCTGTCCTTGATGTATTTAATGAGTCAGTTGAAAAAACCAGAAACAATACGGGTATGGTTTTAAGTGTTGCTTTAAGCTATGGCGGCAGGGAGGAGATACTTCATGCGGTTTCAAGTATTTCCAAAAAAATTAAATCTGGCGAGTTGTCTGTTGATGACCTGAACGAGGATCTTATCTCAAACAGTCTGTACACTGCGGGTCTGCCTGATCCTGATCTTTTGATAAGGACAAGCGGGGAGCTTAGAATAAGTAATTTTCTGCTGTGGCAAATAGCCTACAGTGAAATATATGTAACAGATGTTTTGTGGCCTGATTTTAGAAATGATGATCTCTACAGGGCTTTAATAGAATTTCAGAAAAGAAAGCGGCGTTTTGGCCTCACTGATGAGCAGATATCCGAGGGCTGACACTTTTTACCGAGCGATACTTTTCACTTAAAAGGGGTTAAATGCTTAAAAGAATAATAACCGCTGTTATAGCGATTCCGCTGATTATTCTGCTTGTAAAATCATCGAATGACTATATCTATTTTGCTGCGATACTGGCGGTTATTGTCCTTGCATTAAAAGAGCTTTTTGAGATCATACTAGCTGGTGAGCCGGTTTTTGGAAAGTGGCTTGCCATACTGATGGGTTGCCTTGTGCCGATTTTTGTTTTTTTTGGAATTATTGCTTCTCCGGAAAACAGTTTGTATCTATCTTCTGCACCTTACGGCGTACTTGTTTTTTGCTTTATTGCCTTTTTTTTCTATCATATTGTGTGGACCGCTAAAGAGGATAATGCTTTTGCCGTTATCTCGACAAAATTTTTTGGAATATTTTATGTCCCGGCACTGATGTCTTATATGCTTTTGTTAAGGGAGCATCCCCAGGGCGGAAATATAATACTGTTTTTGCTGTTTATAACCTGGGCAGGTGATACCGGGGCTTATTTCACGGGGACCTGGATCGGCAAAAGACCTTTGGCCCCTGCCATCAGCCCTAAAAAAACTGTTGAAGGCTCTGTGGGAAGTGTTATCTTAAGCCTTACAGCTGCAGGTCTTTGCCAGATATTATTTTTAAATACATTTGATCTGATAAGCTGTTTTGTCATGGGGTTTGGGGTGAATATCTTAAACCAGTTCGGGGATCTGGCTGAATCAATGATAAAGAGGGCTTATCAGGTGAAAGATTCAGGAAATATTATTCCCGGACACGGCGGGGTTCTTGACAGAATAGATAGTCTTATTTTCGCTGTTCCATTTCTTTATTACTATTTAAAGGTTTTTAATACCGGCATATGAAAATAGCAATTTTGGGTTCAACCGGATCGATCGGGACCAGTACTCTTGAGGTCATTGAAAAATATCCGGAAAAATATCAGGTGGTGGGTCTTGCCGCAGGAAATAATGCAGAACTTCTACAAGAGCAGGTTGAAAAGTTTAAGCCTGAAGCGGTCTCGCTTTCCAATAGCTCCGGAGCTGATTTGTTAAATGTCTCTTCCGGGACAGAGATACTTTCCGGTATTGAAGGCGCCTGCAGGATTGCTGCAATGTCTGAAGCGGATGTTGTGGTTGTTGCCATTTCAGGATCAGCAGGTCTGCTGCCGACTTTGGCGGCTGTTCAGGCAGGAAAAACTGTTGCGCTTGCAAACAAAGAATCTCTGGTCATGGCCGGAGAACTTATAATTTCCGAGGCAAAAAAGAACAATGCGAAACTCATCCCGGTTGATAGTGAGCACAGTGCGATATTTCAGCTGTTAAAAGGGAAAAATACAGCTGATGTTAAAAATATAATCCTGACAGCATCAGGCGGTCCGTTTTTAGGAGCATCAATTAAAGATCTTGAAAATGTGACCCTTGAAGAGGCTTTGAAGCATCCGCGCTGGAAAATGGGAAATAAGGTAACCATTGATTCTGCTTCAATGATGAATAAAGGACTTGAGGTGATCGAGGCGCATTTTATCTTCGGCATGCCTGCTGATAAAATAAAAGTTATTGTGCATCCGCAAAGCATTATACACTCCATGGTTGAATTTATTGATGGGACAGTATTTGCTCAGCTTTCACATCCGGATATGAAGGCTCCCATTGCTTATGCCCTGTCCTGTCCGGACCGGCTGGATGATATTGTAGAGCCCATGAGCTTTGGGGAGATCGGGAAGCTCACCTTTGAAGATCCGGATCACGAAAAATTCCCGGCGCTAAAACTTGCCTATCGTGCCCTTGAAACGGGCGGTCTAATGCCGGTCGTCATGAATTCCGCAAATGAGGTCGCCGTTCAAAAATTTTGTGATGGCGGGATAAGTTTTAATACGATTCCAAAACTAACAGAACAGGTGATGGCTTCTTTTGATAACAAAACGGGTATGACCCTTGATAATATTATTGAAACTGACAGCTGGGCAAGGGACCTGGCTGAGAGCATGGTGCAAAGAGCATTCAGTCTCTAGTATCTTAACCTCTGTGAAGTGTAAAATTATTTATAGCGTTAACCTGAAAAGTTTGTAGAAAGAGAAAAGTGGAAAATATTATTGGAAATATTTGGAATATTATTACGCATTATTTGATTCCCGGGGTATTTCTTTTAGCACCGCTGATTATTGTGCATGAGTTTGGACATCTTATTCTGGCAAAGCTGTCAGGTGTCAGGGTGCTGAAATTTTCTGTGGGATTCGGGCCTAAGATCTTTAGTAAAATGATCGGTGAAACCGAGTACTGTCTTTCCTGGATACCCTTTGGCGGATATGTGAAACCTCTGGGTGAAGCACCGGATGAAGAGGTCTCGGAAGAAGATAAGCCTTTTTCTCTTAACCACCAGAGTCTTCCCAAACGGTTTTCTGTGCTTGCGGCCGGATCGGTGTTTAATATCCTTTTTGCGCTGGTTGTGTTTGCTGTTCTGTATATGTCCGGTATTGAGATGCTTTCTCCTGTTATCGGAAAGGTCTATGACGGCACGCCGGCAATACAGGCTGGGATTAAAGAGGGAGATATTATTACAGCTGTTAACGGCTCAAAGATAACGCTTTGGGATGAGCTTGTTTCTTTTGTTGAGACAAGCGATGGCAAAGAACTTATTCTTCACATGAAAAGGGGTGAAGAGATTATTGTCGTCAGCCTTTATCCCAAAGCTGTACTTACTTCAGATATTCTGAAAGGAACCTATAAGACCTACAGAATAGGGATTTCTCCATCAGAAGTGGCTTTTATTAAGAAACATTATAACCCCGCTGCTGCCGTGTGGATGGGACTGAAAAAGACGGTTGAGGCCGTTAAAGTGACTATTTTAGGTATGGCAATGCTTGTGAAGGCCCCGATGGAAAACAAGGAGCATATTGGCGGACCCATACGAATTGTTGAGATCGCTGGTGAATTTGCCAGTATCGGCGTAAAAAGCTTTCTTTTTTTAATGGCGATGATCAGTGTTAACCTTGGGGTTCTGAACCTTCTTCCCATTCCTGTGCTTGACGGAGGCCACATCTTTTTTCTGTGTGTGGAGGCCATGAAGGGCAGTCCTTTAAGCTGGAAAAAGATGGAGGCCGCCCAGATGGTGGGACTTGCGCTTCTTCTCATTCTGATGTTTTTTGTTACTTATAATGATATTATGCGCTATCTTCCCAAATAATATGGATGAAAAGGATTTAATTACACTTGCACTTGATGCTTCAGGCCTGTACTGCAGTGCAGCCATTACCAAAGGCGGGACTTTAGCAGGCGAGCAGGTCATGTCCGGAGCTAAGAACCATTCTGAACTTCTTCTTCTGATGATTGATCAGCTACTTGATCATACCGGTATTGTACTGTCTGATGTCGATATTGTGGCAGTGACAAAAGGTCCCGGTTCTTTTACCGGGGTAAGGACCGGGATAAGTACTGCACAGGGACTTGCTTTTTCACTTGAAAAGGATCTTGTCGGGGTCTCAACCCTTGAAGTCCTTGCCTGTCAGGCGCAGGTTGATTCCGGATATGTCTGTCCCATGATCGACGCGCGAAAGAAACAGGTGTACACCTGCCTTTATAATTTTTCAGCCGGCCATATTGTGAATAAGGAAATGGATGATACAGTAATTGCTCCTGAAAAATGGCTAGATGATCTGCCTTCACAAGTATCTTTTATCGGGGACGGAGCACAGACATATTGCAATGAAATAGAAAAAAGATCAGGTAAAGCATTCAGGATCCTGCCGGATAGTCTGGGTATGATCAGGGCTTCAAATGTTGCTTCTGCAGCCTCAATGTCTTATTTGAAAAACAGCAGAAATGACCTTGAAAACATAGTTCCTGAATATATCCGGCCTCCTGACGCTGTGATCGGTAAAAAAAGAAAGAAATCTGTATGAAAAGGCTTTCTTGCATAATTTCTAAAAAACGTTAAAATTTATAATAGATCGTTTGAAAATCTGAAAGCAGCACTAATTATCTGTTTCGTTTTGAAACATTATCTACAGGCCGTAAGTTTTTGACGAAAATATAAAAATTGCTCTAAATCTTTAAACGGGGAAAACAGGTGAAGATTAAAGGCGCACAGATATTTTTAGAATGTTTAAAAAAAGAGAAGGTTAAAGTCATTTTTGGTTATCCAGGCGGATCTGTCCTGGATATTTATGACGCATTGTATCATTCAAAAATAACCCATATTATGTCGCGTCATGAACAGGGTGCCGTCCATGCCGCGGACGGATATGCCCGTGTTACTGGAGACGTTGGCGTTTGTCTGGTGACATCCGGTCCCGGAGCAACCAATACGGTTACCGGTCTTGCAACCGCATATATGGATTCAATTCCAATCGTTGTTTTCACCGGACAGGTTCCCACAAAGCTGATTGGAAATGATGCCTTTCAGGAGGCTGATATTGTCGGGATTTCCAGACCGTGTACAAAATATAATTATCTGGTGGAAAGATCAGAAGACCTGCCGCGAATCATCAGAGAAGCCTTTCATATTGCAAAGTCCGGCCGTCCGGGCCCTGTCCTGGTGGATCTGCCTAAGGATATTCTGGGTAAAGAGATCGAATACAAGCCTGTGGATAAAGTGGATATCCGGGGATATAAGCCGACTTACAAGGGAAATACACGCCAGATCGAAAGAGTTTTAAGCGAGGTTTCAAAGGCGAAGAAGCCTGTTATCTATGCCGGAGGCGGGGTTATTCTTTCAAACGCATCAAATGAACTGCGTGATTTTGCAAAAAAGACCAATATTCCTGTGACCATGACCCTGATGGGACTTGGCGGTTTTCCCGGAACAGATCCCACGTCTCTGGGTATGATCGGTATGCACGGCACTTACCGGGCAAATATGGCGGTTACGAACTGTGACCTTCTGATCGCGGTGGGTGCAAGATTTGATGACCGGATCACCGGGGATATAAATGCTTTTGCATCCTATGCAAAGATCGTACATATTGATATCGATCCCACCTCCATAAGTAAAAATATACCGGTCGATATACCTGTGGTGGGGGATGTTAAGGAGATATTAAAGGAAGCGCTCAGAATCTTAAAAGAAAGAAAGATCAAAAAGCCGGCGCGTATAAACTGGTTTAATGATATTAAAGCGTGGAGGGAAAAGCATTCTCTTGATTACAAGATGAAAGACATCATCAAACCTCAGTATGTGGTTGAAAAGATATATGAAGTCACAAAAGGGGATTGTATTATAACGACTGAAGTGGGTCAAAACCAGATGTGGGCCGCCCAGTACTTTAAATATGATAAACCCAGAACGCTTCTGACCTCAGGCGGACTCGGAACCATGGGGTACGGGTTTCCGGCAGCGATCGGGGCTCAGGTGGCATCACCAAAGTCAACAGTTATAGATATCGCCGGTGACGGCAGTATCCAGATGAATATCCAGGAGCTTGCAACAGCGGTTGAATATAACCTTCCGGTTAAGATCGCTATTTTAAACAATCATTCTCTGGGAATGGTAAGACAGTGGCAGGAGCTGTTCTATGACAGGAGATATTCCCATTCCACCTTTACCCGGCATCCTGACTTTGTGAAGCTGGCAGAAGCCTATGGTGCTGTGGGGCTGCGTACGGATAAACCCGGTGAAGTGGAGAAAGTTATAAAAAAAGCATTATCCATTGATAAGCCTGTTATCATGGAATTTATTGTTGAAAAGGAAGAGTGCGTTTATCCGATGGTTCCGGCGGGGGCACCGATCAGCAATATGATCCTGCTTTGAAAAGGGGGCAAGGATTCAAGGTTTCGAGTGAAAACACGGTTATAAGTCCTGTAGCAAAGTATTTAACCGCGAGGATGCAAAGAAACGCATTTTGTTTTTTAACTTTTAAACCTTGGTTTTTCTCAGTGCTCTTTGTGGCTTGAGCGAAGCGGGCAGTGAAGTTTGTGCTTATCAGTTTCCTTACTTCACTCTTATTTATACCCGGATATTTTGTTGAAAATTCCAACAAAAAAAGAGGTAAAAAATGCGTCATATAATTTCAGTAATGGTTGATAACAAGCCCGGTGTCCTTGCAAGGGTTGCGGGGCTGTTCAGCGGCAGAGGGTTTAATATCGAGTCTTTGTCTGTTAATGAAACTCTGGATCCGACCATGTCGCAGATGACCATTGTCACACGTGGGGATGACAGGATACTGGAACAGATAGACAAACAGCTTAATAAACTGGTTGATGTTATAAAGGTAGTTGATTATCACAGTAAAGAAAGCAATCATATAGCCCGGGAGCTGATTCTCATTAAGGTTAGTATTGATGAGAAGAAACGTTCCGAGATCCTGAGCATTATCGATATTTTCAGAGCAAAAGTTGTAGATGTGGCTCATAATTGCTATACTGTTGAAATAACGGGTGATGAAAAAAAGATAAATGCGGTCATCAACCTGTTCAGGCCGCTTGGGATAAAAGAGATCGTCCGGTCCGGAAAGGCGGCAATGTCAAGGGAGAGTAAATGAATCAGTATCAACCTAAAAAAAATTACAGAAAAAAAGGTCCCAAAATGGATACAATTAAAAAGGGCGTTTATATACTCCCGAATTTTCTTACCTCCATGGGTCTTTTTTGCGGATTTTTCTCTATTATCTCCACCATGCAGGGAGATTATGTAAGGGCGGCCTGGGCAATTGTGATTGCGGGTGTGTTTGATGGACTTGATGGACGGATCGCAAGGATGACCCATACCACTTCAAAATTCGGGCTTGAGTATGATTCACTTGCGGACCTGGTGGCTTTCGGAGTTGCTCCGGCACTTCTGTCTTATTCCTGGGTCCTGGATCAGTATGGCAGACTTGGCTGGCTGGCAGCATTTTTGTATGTGGGCTGCGGTGCAGTGAGGCTGGCGCGGTTTAATGTTATGTCGGATACAGTGAAAAGCGGTTTTTTCCAGGGGCTGCCTATCCCCGGTGCAGCCGGGATGGTGTCAACAACCGTGATTTTTTGTTTTCATTTTAATTTTGTTGATAAATTGCCCTTATCCATGATTTTTTTGCTGATGATTTTTTTGCTGGCATTTTTGATGGTCAGTTCAATAAAATTCAGGAGTTTTAAGGACCTGGATCTAAGGAGCCGGAAGCCGTTCAGCTCAGTGGTTCTGATCATTATGCTGATTGTGATTCTAGCCGCAGAACCGCAGGTCATGCTTTTCTGTATAGGTGTGCTCTATCTGTTTTTAGGTCTGTTGCTGCATATTAAGGACCTTTTAAACAGAAAGAAGATTAAAGACAGTCATATAAGTTCGGTAGAGGGAAAAGATGGAAAATAACGTTAAAAATGAAAATCTGGTAAGAATTTTTGATACAACACTCAGAGACGGTGAACAGTCTCCCGGAAACACAATGAACATCCAGGAAAAATTGCGGGTGGCAAGGCAGCTGGAGATGCTGGGTGTTGATATCATAGAGGCAGGGTTTCCGATTGCGTCACAGGGAGATTTTGATGCGGTCCGGCAGATCGCAGAGACGGTAAAAGAAAGTGAGATCGCGGGTCTGGCCCGGGCAAATGACAAGGACATTGACCGCGCCTGGGATGCTGTTAAGTTTGCGGCAAAACCGCGGATCCATACGTTTATTTCAACTTCAGAAATTCATCTCAAACATCAGCTGAGGATGACCGAAGAGGAAGTCCTGAAAGTTGCGATCAAGTCGGTTGAGCGGGCGAAAGGCTATACTGATAATGTTGAGTTTTCTGCGATGGATGCGACCCGGAGCGACCGTGATTATCTGTGTAAGGTCTTTTCTGCGGTAATCGAAGCAGGTGCAACAACACTGAATGTACCGGATACGGTTGGATATACCATTCCTGCTGAGTTCGGATCTCTGATTCGTTATGTGATGCAAAATGTCAAAAATATTTCTCAGGCTGTTATCAGTGTCCACTGCCATAATGATCTGGGGCTTGCAGTGGCGAACTCTCTGGCGGCCATTGAGAATGGTGCGCGTCAGGTGGAGTGTACCCTTAACGGAATCGGTGAACGTGCGGGAAATGCATCTCTTGAAGAGATCGTGATGATCCTTCGTACCCGTAAAGACAACCTCAATCTTGATACACGCATTGAAACTGAAAAAATTTTTCCATCCAGCCGTCTGATCACATCCATTACCGGTGTGCTGGTCCAGCCCAACAAGGCCATTGTGGGTGCCAATGCGTTTGCCCATGAATCGGGCATTCATCAGGACGGTCTGCTGAAGAACAAGACCACCTATGAGATCATGACCCCTCAGTCTGTGGGAATGGATAAAAGCAACCTGGTGATCGGTAAGCATTCCGGAAGCCATGCGTTTAAGGACCGGGTGCAGACCCTTGGCTACAACTTAAGCGATGAAGAGCTCAAAAGTGTTTTTGCAAGTTTTAAGGATCTTGCGGACAATAAAAAAGAGATATTTGACGAAGATATTGAGGCCCTGATTGTTGAGAAGGTTCTTCGTGCTCCTGATCTGTATCGGATCATAGATCTTGAAGTGAAGAGCGGTACCCGGACAACTCCTGCGGCTGTTGTTGAGATGGAAATTGGCGGAAAAAAAGTTACCGGTGAGGAAACCGGAGATGGACCGGTTGACGCGGCATTTAAAGCCATTAAAAACCTTACTGGAACAAAAAGCAATCTTCTTAAGTATATTGTAAGTTCCATTACCGGTGGCACGGATGCCCAGGGTGAAGTAACTGTCAGGCTCCAGGAGGGTGATACTGTGGTTGTGGGGCAGGGTGCGCATATGGATATTATTATGGCAAGTGTATTTGCCTACGTAAATGCGCTGAACAGACTGGAACACGCAAAGAAAATCTCCGTTCAGAGCCTGTTTGATTAACTGCTTAAACTTAATACGATATAGTAAAGCCCGGACAATTTTTGCCCGGGCTTTTTTTATTTAATACACCATGCGCTTAGCTCTATGCGCTTTATTGTTAACGGTTATACCACTTCCGCAAGATCAAGAACACACTTCTCGGTATCTTTCCAGCCGAGACACGGGTCAGTGATCGATTTTCCGTAGATGTTTTCATCAATCTTCTGGGCGCCTTCCTCAAGATAGCTTTCGATCATGAAGCCCCGGATATAATCTTTAAGCAGACTGTCGTTTGAGCGGCTCTGTAGTACTTCCATAGCGATGCGGGGCTGCTGGCGAAAATGCTTGTTGGAGTTGGCGTGGTTGGTATCTACGATAATAACCGGGTTTGCCAGACCGCGTTCTTTGTATTCGGCAGCTGTGCGTATCAGGTTCTCGTAATGATAGTTTGAAATGCAGTTTCCGTAAGGATCTACCGCGCCGCGGAGGATTGCGTGTGCGTAAGGATTTCCTGTGGTTTTAACTTCCCAGCGGTTGTGTACAAAGATATGGGAATGCTGAGCAGCGAAAATGGCGTTTAGCATGACCGGCAGATCGCCGCTGGTGGGGTTTTTCATTCCCACCGGCACATCAAGGCCGCTGGCAGTTAAGCGGTGCTGCTGATTTTCCACTGAACGTGCGCCTACGGCATTGTAGCTCAATAGATCTTCCAGATAGGGCGCATTGCCGGGATAAAGCATCTCGTCGGCTGCGGACAGTCCGGATTCTCTTAAGGCGCGAATATGCATTTTCCGGATCGCTATGATGCCTTCGGCAATGTTGGGTGCTTTGTGTGGGTTCGGCTGATGAAGCATGCCCTTGTAGCCGGTTCCGGTAGTTCGGGGCTTATTGGTATATATTCTGGGGATCAGTACGATCCTGTCCTTAACCCGATCCTGCAGACCGGCAAGGCGGGTAATATATTCGCATACCGCATCCTCATTGTCGGCTGAACAGGGGCCGATGATCAGCATAAATTTATCGCTTTTCCGCTCAAATATGTCACGGATCAGCTGGTCCCGATCCTGCTTTATTTTGATCAGATTTTCCGGCACGGGTATCTCTGTCCGGATTTCCTCAGGTAGTGGTATTTCATGTACTCGTTGAAAACTGATGACATCCTCCTATCGGATGGGTTGTAAAAAGGTTATTTACAGAATTTAACATTATAAATGACAAAAATAGAGTTGTCAATATTTGATGAAAAAGGCGAATTGACTCATATTAAAGGTAACCGAAGGACCTGGAAAAAAGTTTGAAAA
>CAYLYF010000067.1:0-21592 GCA_964387595.1 uncultured Thermodesulfobacteriota bacterium
CAACCAACGCTGTAACCAGTTGACTTTATTTGATTAACGTTGGGACACTACTGATATGGTTTATTGTTTTTTCTTCGCCTTTTAAGGTCTTTTGTCATGAACCGGAAGTCGAATCCGGCCTTGTTTGGCTTATGAATCAGCAAAATACCGACACCGGCATCTAGGGGGCAGACACTGTTCGGGAAACCAGTCTTGTACTGAAAGTTCTTTCAGAACTTGGAGAAGATATCTCCTTTTCAAACAACGAAAAGCACCATATTCTTTTTGCACTTTAGTACCACAATTAAAGCTCTTATCGCCAATCTTGGTACGAGGTTCGAAATTATTATCTAATAATCTGAAAGGAGATTGTCTCGTCAGTTGCCCTTATAGACGAGTAGGCTGGGAGAGTCCGGGGGAGGGATAAATCCGTTGATAACGGAATACACGCCGATCCTCTCGACATTTGGAGAAGGCCAATGCCTGCAGGGAAGTAAAGGGCTTATTCGAGATACAGCAATGCTTTTTGAATGGGGGACAGTCAGCCAATCTCACACAATACCTGCCTTAGGTGCTTTTCTGTTTCAGCTGACCCATGGCAATAAGATACTTACAAAAAAGCAAAAGCTTTAAACAAACAGCTCAAAGTACTGAACGCCTTTAACCTAATCAGGACTCAAGTATTATTAAATAATTACATAAAATAACATCCTTTGATGTATGTGTTATACTATGATAAAGTTGTCATTAATTTATAAAATTAGTACTGAAAAAAAGCTTATTTCATGCAAGCTATAGTAGCCAACAAACTAAAGAAATTGATGTAAGAATGATTTTTTTTGAGATTATGGTGAGCCTTAAAATAATTAATCCAAATTAACTCCTGTTAACTGACAGCATGAATAAAATATCTCTAAAAACAAACTGGCTGCTGGGCGGCATCCTGCTTTTAGGGTTAGGTCTCCGTCTTTGGGACATCAACCAAAGTTTCTGGTGGGATGAAATCTGGAGCACCCTTCCCTATGCTACTGCGGACTCACTCTGGAGTACCATCAGTCAGTTAGGATACTACTTCAACAATCATATCCTGTATTCCATCTTCTGTAAAATTTCAATTACGGTTTTTGGAGAAAACGAAATTAGCGCCAGGGCTCCCGCATTGTTGCTGGGCCTTTTCGGGATTGGAGCAGTATATAAGTTCGGCCGAACATACTTGAACACTTCCATCGGCCTGACGGCTGCATATCTGATGGCCATATCCATATTTCACATCGACCACTCTACCGAAGCCCGCGGGTATAGCGGTTATTTATTATTTTCAATCTTATCCACCTACTATTTTTTAAAAGCACTCCCAGCCCGGAACAACAAATCCTGGTTTCTCTATATCCTGTGCACCGTTACAGCCTATTACTTCCATGTAATCATGATAGCCGTTTCCATTTCACAGTTTATTTACATCCTCCTGGTTTGGCTCGGGAAACGATTCGGCAAATCCAAAACACCCCTCCAGAGCCTGTACCCCTACTTCAAATATACAACAATTGCCGCTGTCATCACCCTGATGCTCTACCTGCCAGTCCTGAAGACCTTCATCAGAAATATGGGTAAAGTCAACGTCATGGAAGTCGATCGATTTCCCTTTGCTCAAAGCCTGGCAAATTCAATTTATCCCGGCATCCTCTCACCTCCCGGACTAATTCTATATACAATTCTTTTTTGCGCCGGGCTATATTTTCTAATCAAAAAAAACGCCGCTCTTGGCCTGCTGACCGTCATTATAATCGTTGCGCCCTTCACGATCTATATGCTGGCCAACCCCATGTTTGTTTTTGAAAGATACTTTCTCTTTGCGCTGCCGTTCTGCCTTTTCATTATCAGCAGCGGTATGCATTTCTTTACCGGTCTCTTTTGCCGAACCTCTTTTCAAAAAAACCTGATATTAACAGGACTGCTGCTGATAATAACCTTTCTGCAAACTCCTCATGTTATCCAGTTCTTCAATCAGGATCGTCAAAATTATCGAGAAGCTGTTAACTATGTCAAAGACCACAAAGCTGTCAGCGGCAGCTATCTTCTTACTCTTGGATATGCAGGACCGCATTTTAATTATTATTCTCAGGAACCCGTGGAGACCCCGCAAACCTATGCGGAATTTCGCCAGCGCCTTTCAACGACAACCGAAAGCTGGTGCCTGATCACCGGCTGGCTTCCAACGCTGCGCCCTCCACACGAAGATAAACAGTTATATTCTGAAGAACCTGAACAGGAGAAAATACATAAATACATAGTAAAAAACTTCACCCTTGAAAAAACATTTCAAGATAAATATAAGACAAAAATTTACGTTTTAAGAAATTAATTTCAAAATGGCTCGCATCAATAAAACACAGTACTATCTGATTTTCTTATTATTCTTTATCTCCTTCGGCTATTTTTTCCAGGGAGGCGGCTGGAATCAAAACACCCGCATTTATCTGACCCAGGCAATTCTGCAGCAACACTCATTTAAAATTGATGCCTATAAAGAAGATTCACATGACCCCTACTTTGAATTTGTCAATACCGGTGACTGGGCATTTTTTAACGGCCACTACTATACCAATAAGGCACCCGGGCTTTCTTTCATGGCGGTTCCCTCTTTTGGCATTACGCACTATCTTTGCAAACGTTTATCAATAGAAGACGAAAAAACCCGTGTCCTGGTCGCTGCATACGTGAGCACGCTCTGCACAGTTGTTCTCTGTGCAGCGCTGCTTTGCCTGCTCATCTTCTATTTTTGCAAAAACACCCTTAAGCTTTCTTCTACCCAGTGCATGCTTTTAACGCTGTTCTGGGGCTTCGGAACCCTTGCCTTTTCTTACAGCACAACATTTTACTGCCATTTGCCGGCTGCCTTTTTCTCATTTCTATCTTTTGTTTTATTGGTGCAGCTGAAACACAACGGCCACCACCACCGATTATACTTTTTTTTAGCCGGATGCTCAGCAGCGACTGCCGTACTCATTGAGCCATCAGCTGTTTTTTCGCTGGCATGCATTTTCGTATACTTAATAAGCTTTAAAACCGGCAGGCGGGGAGCAATCTTTTTTATCCTCGGGTGCATTCCTCCAGGAACGGTGCAGTGTTTCTACAACACAATCTGTTTTGGTGGGCCCTTTTCCACGAGTTATGCTTATTCAAACAAAGATGTCATGGTAAAGGTTAACGGGAGTCTTTTCGGCCTTGCACGGCCTCGCGTAATCCTGGAACTTTTAATGCTGCCATATCGAGGGCTGCTGGTTAGCTCACCAGTCCTGCTGATGGCACTGCCCGGGATCTGGCTGATCTTCAAAAAAAATGCCCTTAGAGCTGAAGCACTCGTCTGCCTCTCGACCTCAGCTCTTTTGTTTATTTTTATTGCATGCACTTATGCATGGTACGGAGGTTCAAGTGTTGGTCCACGATATCTGCTGCCCGCCTTTCCCTTTGCCTTTATGCTTACTGCTTTTGCAATAAAAAAATTCCCGCGCCTTTTTATCCTGCTGGGCTGCATCTCAATTATAATTAATCTATCAATCACCCTTGTCGGAAACGAAATCCCCGGTGATGTTAAAAATCCGCTGATAAACGCTATTGCTAAAAACATTGCGGCAGGAAAGGTTTCGATAAACCCGGTCCCCTTCTCTCATTTTGACCGTTATTCGAACATTTACCAACTGGCGGATATGCATTTATGGCAGCCAAACTTCAACTCATTTAATTTGGGAGAAGCTCTGTTCCCACAGAATACTGCAAGCCTGCTTCCATTACTGATCTTTTGGTTCCTGTGGGGGTATGCTTGGATAAAAATCTGCTACCCCAGGCCAGCAACACATAATATTACCCGCGTTTGACAAGGCTAAAAAGGAATGCTCAGTAAAATCAAAATTTCATAAGTAAGAAACCGAACAGAATTAATGGGAATAGCCTGTTTATGGGTCTATTTTTTCACTCAAAAGTTTATGATTAACTCTGAATCCTTCTGATTGTAAAAGCGCTGTGTTCCGCCTGTATCCATATCGGCCACATTGAGGAGTCAATTCAATCATGCGTTTCACAAGAACAGGTTCATCATTATGACACACAGACTATATCATAAACAAACCCGTTTAGTTCATAGCCCCCAAAAGCTTTCAGGCTCTGCAATGTTTTCTTATCAATTTCGGCAGCCCCGCAATCCTTTCCATAAAGGTCAAACTACTGGATCAATTGTTGCAGCATTACACTGATGTTTGTCTAAACGGCTTCTTGCCTGCTGCCCTTCAAGAGAATCAGAAAAAAGCACGGCAGCCCAGGTGTCAATAAAGCTTTGACTTATTGAATGTATCCCAACGCCTTAAGCCCTTGCATCAATTCATTTGAAGGTGCTGCTTCAGGCGGTTCCCTTTCGACCTGTTCTGGATGCTCTTCCAGCCAAAGTTCCAACCTATTTTTCATTTGCAGAGCTGTGTCAGGAAACAACGCCGCAAGATCTTCCTTTTCATACGGGTCGTTTTTTATATCATACAATTCGCTATTCCTTTTCTTCTCATACGTAAAATATTTATAATTACCATCATATAAAACCCGATGCGTGCCTTGTTCGTATAAATATTGTTCGGATACAATGGGGGATGTTTGCGACCCATCTTTCCTATTGGAAAAGCATTCAGGTATGGGCAATCCGCAAATTGATAAAATTGCCGGGTAAAGGGTGGGCAGAGAAATCGCCTTTGCCTCGCGACCTCTTTTTCTACTGCCCGGATATTTCATAATCAGCGGAACTTTAAGAACCTCTTCATACAAAAAAACCTTTTCACCATGCCCACGCATGCCATGTTCGCCGAACATCTCGCCATGATCAGAGGTAACAATAACGAGTGACGAATCATAAAACCCCTGTCGTTTTAGATATGCAAACAGGCCCCCTAATCGATCGTCCAAATAAGCAATCTCACCATCATACTGAAACAGATCGATGGTGGACAGATACGAGTTTTGCATCTTGCTGCCCAATCGCCTCAAAACGCTTTCTTTGAGTTTTGCCAACTGCGGAAAATTACTATGACAAAATGGTCGGGGCGGATAATAAGGACTATGAGCATCCATATAATTAACAAATAGAAAAAAGGGTTCTGCGGCTTTATTCAGTATGCCGTAGATCCTCTCATTAATATCCTCCGCCGTACGGTAATATAAAAAATATTTTGGCCTAACATTAGTCAAAAAACAAAACAACGGCATAAGCGGTTTGAAACGGTAGATGCCGGGGATGCAACCGATCCCGTTTTCGAAACTGTATTCCTGAAACCCCTGATGCATATTCGTCCATGGCCCCAGAATTCCGCGATTGGAGACAACTGCCGCTGTATCATAACCATTGCTGCTGAAATATTCTGCCATCGTCACAAACTGATCTTGCAGGGTTCGCAAACAGCTTGCGCCGTCAACCCCGGAACGTACTGCGTGTTCAATCGGATAAAGACCTGTAAAGAGGGAAGCATGCGATGGTGCGGTCCAGCCCGAAGGCGCGATACACTTCTCAAACACCACAGCTTCATTGGCCAAAGTATCAAAATGGGGATATGAATGCCTAATTGAAGTATTATACTGCGGCAACCGATTTGAACGTACCGTATCAAGAACGAGAACGATTACATTAGGCAGAACAGCCTTAGCGTCTCCTGCGTTGAGCAATTGTCGAGGCGCGGCCTTGATCGACAACTTGGGCACAATGAATGACGAGATGAAGCGATTAGTCCACAGAGAACCCGTCGCAAACAAAATGGCAGTTATTAATAGTGCTGTAACGCCGATGAACTGTTTTTGTACAGCGCAACTGCGTTTAAAAAACACAACGCAATATATAACGGACGCAATCGACCCGCCCCCGACGTTGATGAGAATCGAAGTGTCTTCACCCACGGAGCTAAAGTTCTTCAGAATACCAAGAAACTTAAATTGTTCCATAAAAACAGTTAAGTTTGTCCCAAGCCAGCAAAACGCAACAATAAAAACAATCTCAGGCAAAAATGAAAGGGCACCTTTTTTGATTGCAGCAAACCGCTTTCTAAACAGCACAACAAATAAAGGAACAATCACAATCAGCGCATATGACAGGTTACTGGCTTGAAACGATAGTAATTTAATGTGTTTCACATAAGAGATATTTCCCAAAAGCACATACACGACCGTGAAAGGGAACAGATAAAAAAGCCCCCAATAATATCCTTCATTATCTTTTGTGCTTTCTTTTCTAAACTTTATTCCCCATAGAAAAAAACCGGCGAGTCCGCCACAAACAATCCAAAAAAGCATATTAAAAGCAACAAGCTCTAATGGATATGTCCAGGGAACATAGACACAAAGATGGCTGCTGAAAATACTTTCAAAAACAGTGGTCACAAGTCCTGTGACCATGCCAAGCAATGCCCCTTTTCCAATAAAGTACCGAAACATATTTTCAGTCTTCATTTATTGTCAATCACCTCATTACCATAAAAAGATTACAAAATTCAAAAGTTTAGCTATAATTGTAACATGAAATAATTTTTAATATCAATTCATATTTTATCCACACAGATTATACGACCAATTACGTAGAGCCTGTCCTAAAAACAAATTCTTAAAAAAATTGGTCAGGGCTTTTCGAATTGTTTTTCTGTTCATCAGGTTTAATCTATATGTACACTCAACTACACTTTTTAACCATTGGCTGGCTGATTTACATTTAAATTGACACTCAATCGAAATTTTAATATATTTAAAAAATATTTTACAAAAGATTGCCCTTCGGGATACCACTGCGCCAAGCTATATATTACTATGTTACCGTAACAGCATAATCATTAAGCATCAAAAGTGTCAATCGAACGGCCCGCCGTTTTTAACAACCAGGATATCGGACATTAAATGGGTCTTCTGCAGAAAAAACAAAACAGCCCAACAACTTGGCGACTATTAATTCTAACTGTTTTTGTCATCCTCACCTCTCTGCTCTTTCAGTGCCCCATTAATCATGATGCCGGTTGGTATTTATATGCCGCCGGCGCCATTCTGGACGGCGCGAAAATATACCTCGACCTTATCGACGTAAACCCTCCCCTGATATTCTGGCTGCACATTCCGCCGGTATGGCTGGGCCGCCTCCTGAACTGTTCGGCGGTACCTTTATTTAACTCTTTTTTTCTTTTCATCGTCGTTTTGTCGCTTACCCTCTCCACGCACATACTTAAGAAAGTTCTTTTGCATCTGCCGCGCTCCTCCCAATATTGTTTTCTGGGGGTTCTTATTTTTCTATTTCTTCCGTATGAAATGCCCTGGAACTGTTTCGGACAACGCGAACATCTCATGCTTGTTTTTGTTACACCCTATGTCTTCGCATCTGCCGCACGGCTTATGGGGTACCCGTTGCAAATAAAATTTGCAGCAGCCCTGGGATTGCTTGCCGGAATGGGATTTGCTCTCAAGCCGCAGTTCCTGTTTGCTTATTTTTGCATCGAAACGTATCTGCTTGTTGCGCACAGAAGTTACAAATTCTGGAAACGCCCCGAAAGCCTGGTCATTTTTCTTTATCAGGCTCTCCACTGGGGATACATTATTTTGGCTATGCCCGAATACAAAGCAGCTGTACTTATGATACTACCTGTTTATGGCAGTTTTACAGATCCAATACCCATACGTTATCTCGTTGCCTATAGCGCCCTGTTCGGGTCGGCTGTAATATCATTTTTAATTCTGCGCTCCAATAAATTAGGACAACTGCTGTTTGTTGCATTTTCAGCGTTTTTTATTCTTGCATTGGTTCAAAACAAAGGCTGGCATTACCATCTTTACCCAACTTCCTGCAGTGCAGCGATGCTTATCGCCTTTGCAATATTAAGCTTTGATCAAAAGATCAAAAAAACCAAAAAGCTGCTGTTGGCGACAAGATGTGCCATCATACTGATGTTTCTGTGCCTCATCGTTCTGAAAGCAATGCCTTTCATTAAACCCTTCTCAAAAATCACATATCCGTTCGGCGAGTCCCTCAACCAACTTATTCCAATTGTTAAACAACATGCCTACGGGAAACCAATATATGTTTTTTCCTCTTCCGTAACGCCGGCATTTCCTTTAGTAAACTACGCACAGGCCCGCTGGTCGTCACGCTTTAATTGCTTATGGTTTCTGCCAAAATTCTACACAGACGTCACCGCCACAGAACAAGCGTTTCCATATCATGGGATTGCTGAAATGGATATGCTTGAGCGCTCCTTTCTTGAAAAACTTATTTCTGACATCATAAAAGCATCACCTACTATCGTGATCGTTGATTGTGCGCCATGGCTCCAGGGATTTGGCAAAACAAACTTTCAATACCTTGAATATTTCTCTCAGGAATCACGCTTTGCATCTTTTTGGAAAGATTATGTTTTTCTAACCAGTGTCGATACATATAAGGTATTCAAACGCAACCCAAGACAAAAACCATAACAACCCGTTATACGCAGAGAAAATCTTATGGAAACACACCTTAAAGACAGCTTACCGCGTCTCTTACTGCTGGCGGCCAGCAGCATTTGCCTATTATTGTTCATAATCAAATTATCAGGCTACTATCATGATGATGCATATATTGTCCTGAGATATGTGCAAAACTTTTTAGGAGGTCATGGCCTTGTTTGGAACCCGGGTGAACGCGTAGAAGGATACTCAACTTTTTTATGGGTACTTTTTATTAGCCTGTTAGGGTACTTCCGCATCGATCTCGTGCTGGCATCCCGAATTCTCGGTATAGCCTTTGCTTTTGCAACACTCTTACTCTTTTATACTTCAGACAAAAAAAAACCCGCTTGGGGCGCACTACTGCTGGCAACCAACAGCTGTTTTGCCCTGTGGGCCATAGGGGGATTAGAAACAGTTGCATTCGGCTTCTTTCTTTTCCTGTCCTGCCGCATGTATTTAAAGTCAGATAAATCCAATCTCATGTTTTTTTCAACCGGCTTTATGTTCAGTCTGGCTGCAATGACAAGGCCTGAGGGCCTGCTTTTTTTTGGAATCACCTTTTGCTTTATCCTTTTTAGCGGTACACGGCTGACGCATGCCAACATTAAAAAAGTTACATTCTATGCTTGCGGTTTTATGCTGCTTTACGCCCCCTATTTTCTCTGGCGTTTTTGGTATTATGGGCATCCTTTCCCCTGTACCTATTATGTTAAGGGTAGCGTGAATCTTTTCAAATTGCTTTTTGGCAGTCGCTATATCATGCATTTTTTAATCAGCTACGGTTTTCCGATACTCTGCATTTTCCTGCTCACTAACAAGAAATTATTTTTAAAAAGGAACTTCTACCTGATCTCACTGCTCTGTTTCTTCAGCCTGTACGTCCTCTCCGTTGGCGGTGACCACATGCAGGGCTACAGATTCCTGACCCCCATACTCCCGCTCTTTTATCTGTTGATTCAAAACGTTTTTTCTGAAATTTCGTTGCAAAAGCCGGGACGTGCTCCCTTGCTCATATTTATGGCGATCATTGTTTTAAATCTTTTCATTTCACTGAACTCCATACCCCGCAGCCCTGATCAAGTTCAGGAAGCTCTGCGTCACAGCTATAAATACAAAAACAGCTTTGCGGTCCCCGATCCCGCTGCCTATATCGGCAAACATGTCGGGCTTTATATAAAAGAAAACTGGCCTGAAAATGCGACCATAGCCGTCAACACAGCCGGGTCAACCCCTTACTTTTCCGGTTTGAGATCCATTGATATGCTCGGCTTAAATGATTATACCATTGCCCAGAGAGAGATTACTTACAACTACGACCAACTGCCGCACACCATAAAAGAATTCACCGCACTCCTTTCGTCACAAGGCCGAAAGAAATTGATCAACAATCTAACCCAACAGTATCTTCCCTGGCAGCTTATTCCAGGGCACGGCAAAGGCGATGGCCTCTATATTCTTTCCCGCAGCCCCGATTACATTATCATTGGTCCCGCGCAGGGAGCGGAAAGGGCCTGGTTCTTAAGCGATCAGGAAATCTTAGCCTCTCCCGAGTTTTCACAGACCTATGCACGTCAAAAAGTCCGCATTCCCATCACTGACAAGTATTACAGCTACTTTCCAGAGATCGAAAACGGCTTTCTAACGTTCACCTATTATAAAAAAACACATTGATGAGATGATAGGGATGGGGTAATTCGCATACAGAAAAAGGGCAGGGGCTATGCGGATCAGCCGCCGTCCCCCGCTACCTGTTGCCCGTCTATCCATTTGCTTTTTTGTTCACGGTTTTCGCATTAAAAAATTTTCCAAGACGTATCTTACTCTAGGTGCTTTCAGTATCATTATTAATTTATCAATCACCCTGGTCGGCAATGAAATTCCACGCGAAATTAGAAATCCCCTTGCTGATGTTGTTTTATCAAATATTCCAAAAGGGAATGTATCCATAAACCCAACTCCATTTTTAAACTTTAATAATTACCCCAGCATTACAAGCTGTCTAATATTGAAAACTGGGCCCCTAATTTCAATTCTTTCAATCTGGAGAGTTTTTATTCCCCAATCAAATTGCCAGCATTATACCATTATTATGCTTTTGGATAATCTGGGCTTTCGTGTAGCACCATTACATGAAAAAATCATCAGCATAAACCGAACCGATAATCCCGGCCGCTAAATTTGTTCCTAATGCAATAGCATCATAGCAAGAAAAAACCTGAGTATTAACACAGCTGTACAAGTGGTTGACTTTTAATGCTTTATTTAGTACGTATCAAATTGTTCATCGCACTAAATACAAATATGCTATAGGCAGTAAAAACATATAAAAAAACAAAAAAACCTTACTTCTCATTTGCACTGTACTCGTTGTGCTGATACTCTGCACGGCTATTACTGTGAAGATTATCAGCACAACGAGTACAGTGCAAATTAAGCTGTATCTCTATGGTAGCAAAGAAACACAAAAACAGGAGTTTCTCTATCACGGCACTGATCTTTCAAATAGAATATCGGCCTTTCATCTCGGGACACACCAAATGTAATTTTAATTTCCCTTGATACTCTCCGTGCACAGAGCATGACGACATATGGTTTTGATAAAAAAACAAGCACCTATATGGATTCGCTTGCCCGGGAAGGTGTTTTGTTTGAAAATATGTGTGCAACCGCAAGTTCAACTCCACCCTCACATATGTCTATGATGACGGGATTGTACCTGGGCGTACATGCTGTTTTAAACGAACAGATACTGAGCCCAAACATAAAAACTCTGCCTGAACATTTAAGTGATGCAGGGTATGGAACAGGTGCTGTTACTGAAAATGGTTTTCTGATCCGTAAAATGGGTTTCGGAAGAGGATTCGACGACTATTTTGAAATAAAAGACACTGAGCTTTTTGAACAGCTTTTAGTTACTGGTGGTTTTGCCAAAGATGTTTTTACAAAAGGAAAGTCATGGATACGAGAAAAAACTGATCAAAGGTTCTTTCTGTTTCTGCACACCTATGAGGTACATACCCCGTATTTTCCTCCTGAACCATACAATACCGCTTTTCTTGACAATCCTGAAAAGAATGAAAAGACTTTTGAAAAATTTAAAAAATATCAAGGCCGTATTGATTCACGAAAATTTTCACCTGAGTTTTTGCGGTCGCAATATGAAGGTGAAATAAAATATGTTGATGATTTAGTAAAAGACCTAATAACTTTCTTAAAAAAAATAATCTCGATCGCAAGACTCTCATTATTATAACATCTGATCATTGTGAGGATTTGTTTGAACATGTGGATGCAAACGGAAAAACAATTGTGGGCCATGGATATTATGCATATAATACTGAATCACATGTGCCTTTTATTATGTGGATGCCGGGAAAAATTCCATCAGGACTTCGAATTCCCTACCAGGTATCCCTTGTTGATATCCTGCCGACGATTAGTGACTTTTTAAACCTTACCGTTCCGGATGATATACAGGGAGAATCACTTATGCCGGCTATTCATAATCAAGATTATGATAAAGAAAGAGTTGTTTTCTGTGAGGCAATTAAACAAATATGTGTAAAATCTGAAAAATTCAAATATTTAAAATATGTAAAAAAAAATATCCAGGAATTATTTTTTTATGCTGACGATCCATTTGAAGAGAATAATCGCATTAAAGAAGAACCCGCACTGACAGCAAAGGCTGAACAATTATTTAATGATTTTAATGCAAACTGTGAGTCTCTAAAAATTAAAAAAGGATCGATAAAAACTGAAAAAAAATCGGGCTGGATGCTGAAGATTTAAAGAAACTGAAAGCTCTGGGTTATATTGAATAATTCTTAGTCAGCGATAACCATTTACGTTGATATGTTTCTACCTACCGACTTTTCCTCCAGAGTGCTTTGCTGTCGGTGGTGCAAAGTCACTGCAAGCTTATTGAATATGCCGCATACAACAAAAATATTTATTCTTACGGCGCCATGGCATATGACGAATACAGGTTTGTCGTTAAGAATAATTCTGGTAAGGGGAAAAGATGATACGCCGGCGACATAATGCACCGTTTGTATTATTGCTTTTTATGCCGTTTTTTATTCATGGCTTGTGTCAATCAAGACAATTAAATTAAAACTCAACGTGACCTTAATCCAAAACATATCATACTAATCGGCATTGATACGCTGCGTGCGGATCATCTTTCATGTTATGGGTATCCGATCAATACATCTCCGGCAATTGATGCCTTTGCGCAGGGTGCAACGCTTTTTAAACAGAGCATTTCGCAATCGCCCTGGACACATCCATCCTTTGCTTCAATGTTTACGGGCGTTTATTCTTTTGAGCATAAAGCCGGTATATCATGCTGGAAGGAAGGCACCGATGCAGAAAATAACTTAATTATACTACCCTTGATGCAACCTATCCCACATTGGCTGAATTGTTACGTGCGCAGCATTACCAGACTGTTGCATTTACCGAAGAGGGGTATGTGTCTTCTGATTTTGGACTTGAAGTGGGTTTTGATTCGTTTGAAATATGTTCAGCTTAAAACAGCAATTTAAAAAAAAGGGAGAAAAAGCTCACCAATAAAGATGTTAAAAAAGTTGTTGACGCGTCCCTGAGCTGGATTAAAAAAAATCACCGATAAAATTTTTTTCTTTTCATGCTTACCTATGAGCCGCATACACTCTTGCGTGATCCGCTTAAAGTTTTGCCCGAGATAAAAGAAGCCTATAAATAAAATAATTTTTTTAAGCTTCTCCGAGGATATCTGAATGGGTTCGTGGGCCTGAAAGCCGCAATTAAAAAAACACCACTTGAGGATATCTATAAGTGGCTTTGCAACGAGCGTATGCTGTACGACTGTGAGATTCGCTACACGGATTATCATATGGGCCGTTTCTTTAACGGGCTTAAAAATGTGGGGATTTATGATGACAGCCTGATTGTTTTTACCAGTGACCATGGAGCGGAGTTTGGCTAACATGGCAGCATATACCATGGCCGCACACTTTTTCAGGAATCAATTTTTGTTCCGATGATCATCAAAATCCCTAATCAGAAAAAGGGTACCCGCGTTGAAGGTCTTTTCGCAGATTGCATTGAGATTTTACCTACGGTGCTGGATATTTGCAACATGAGTCCCAAGCCAGGATCCACCACCTAAATTCACAGACGCACTATTTCTAAGCCACCGGGGATGTTTTTTAAAACCAATACCTGACGGCAAGGTTTTCTTCACGTGTTTCCTCACTACAGCGCTGTGGGTGAGGAAACTAGTACGCAGCTTTCCACCTTCGGGCCATGAGGGGCCGTTTTTCGAAAGGGTTTTTCCCCTAAAAATCAAACATAATGCGACTGGGGCCGATCTTAGAGTCACAGCCACAAAATTTATCCTGTCGGTATCGGCACCAGCATTGCTATTCTTCTGCGCGCTTCTATCAAAAGATTAAGGCAAGGGTGGTTCTTTGTTAAACGCAGTATCAAACCACGTGATCGTTCTACCACCTGCCAGGCAGGTTAATAATAGAAAATTGGATAGCCTTCATGCGTTTACTGCTCCAGATTTTGTCCAGCACCTGTTTCTTCATAATCGCATTTAAGTTATGAGCAATTACCATGATCCACCACCATGCTGCATTCTCGCCAAAGTCTCCTGAGGGGAACTTGCCACCAACTCAATCTGCCTTCATTACCGAATGGGCCTCCTCACTTTTACCACAGCGCTCGTGATGCCAGTGAATCAATCCCGCCAGTGCCGTCATTCCCATTGTTTTTTTCTCTTCTTCGTACTTGAAAGGTAATATCCCTTGTGCCATAATTGTTTCACCTCGTTGGTGATATGTTTGTTTTTCCAAACACATTATATCTCCCCTGTTTACAGGGACCAACGAGTTTTTCTTTTTTTAGATGGTGAATCAGGGACTGTAGTGGGTTCCGGTGGATATACTTTACAAGTTCCAGAAGGTAGTTGTCCACTTCTACAAGAATTGCATTGAATCGTCCCCTGAACAATTGGCCATCTGTATGATAACGGCGATTATATCGCTGGATATAAATACCATTAATGTGACGCATACAACGTGAATGATTTGCCTCGGGTGTCTGCAAAAGAATATGGTAGTGGTTTGACATTAGACAGTAGGCTGAAACTCGAAGATTAAACATACTGCAGGCTTCCTGCATCAGTTCTAAAAAACCTGTATAATCCTCTTTATCAGAAAAGATCGTTTCTGAGCGCCTGCCCCGGGGCCCCGGTTCATGACATGATACCAGGCATTTGGGTATTCTATTCTTAAGGGTCTGGACATGATGACTATTTATATCTTCACCAAACAAAAGTCAAACGAAGACCTGACCCCTTATCCCACTCTGAAAAACCGGGGTTATGTTATTTACTGAAGATAGCAAGCAACAAGTTGTAAGGTCGTCCTGTGAGGTCAAAAAAAACTTTTCAGGAAAAAGGGGAGTTATGCCTTGATTTCACATTTCATGTGTGACCCCTTATCCGACCCCTTATCCCACTTGGCATGGATTATTTTCGAGGTTTACAACTGACCCTTAGGCACATTCTCAAACAGTCTTTTACAACCTGGGGATTAAGAGAACTGTTAGAAAAATCATAGGTGATCGGAACTTCGGAAATGGTAAGCCTGTTTCTATAAACATACATCACGGTTTCAAACAGGATATCAAAGGATTTGCTTTCGGTTTTCTTTGAAATAATAAGATGCATAGTCTTGTTGGAGTATCTACGGTAGCCTGAAGAGATGTCCTTATAATACTTCAGTTTGAAAATGCTTGCCGGAAATTCAAGACTGCAGTTATAAATAATATTTCCGACAAAACTCAATGCCTTCCGGAACAGCGGAGTGTTGGTTTTATCGATGCGGGTGCCGATGGCAAGGTCAGAATGGGGATGGTCAATAAAACGCGGGATTTCATCTGGATTATGGCTCAGCCCGGCGTCAATTGCAATACCATAGGCATATCCCTTGGAAACGGCATAACGCATGCCGTCCAGAAGACCGCCTGGAATGTGTGTGTTTTTTTCGTGGTGGATAACGTGAATATCTGAAAACCGTCCCAGTATCTCCGGGGTTGCATCATTGCTGTTGTCATTTATCACACAGACATCAGCAAATTTCTTTGCTCTTATAATCAGTTCCTCAATGGTGTCTTCTTCGTTATAAGCTGGAATGATGATTAGGTAGTCATTGTGTTTTTTCACTTTGCCTACTCTTTAAATGATTTCTCAGCGATAGCAATATCTCCAGGAGTATTTATATTTACATACTTTGCATTAATGTAAAACAGCTTAACAGAATTTCCGTCATCAATGGTACATTGGATCAAGTCAGGCAGTTCTTTTTCCTTCCTCACATAGTTAATGGGGGTATACTGCACATAGTCAAAAATCTCGTTTTTAAAAATACAGTTACCGGTGCCCATGATGTCATTGAACGGATTACGCGGTTTCTCAATCAGGCGGTAAATACTGTTATCCTTTTTATCACATATAACTGTATAGGTCTTGGAGATCTGACTTCTGTCCTCTACTTTGGTTACACCGCACATGACAAAAAGGTCTTCATTTTTGAAGGTCTCAATCATTTCCTCGGGATTCGGGTGTATTAATATCTCATCTGCCAGAAGCAAAATAAAATCATCTCCCTCCAAAGCGTCACGGGTACATTCCAGTGCGTCAACCAGACCCTTCTGCTGTTCCTGAATAACATACCTGACTTTGATATCATTATACTGAATTCCGAACTTGTTAACGATGTCTTCTGCACGGTAACCCACGACTATTATGATTTCATCCACCCGGCTCAGCCGTGCTGTTTCAAGGCTATACTCGATCAGATGCCGACCCTTAAATTTCAGCATGCTTTTATTGATCGGTTCAGTGGTTTCTTCCAGGCGTTTACCTCTTCCTGCCGCGAGTATAACTGCTTTCATTAAATATCCTTTTTAAATAAGTCCTGCTCCTGTTTTATCCATTGAAGAAGTCTTGAAATACCTTCTTTCGGCGTGACTTTCGGCCGCCAATTCAAAAACTTTTCTGCTTTAGATGTGTCACAGATAAAATAGAGTAAATCTCCATGACGCCCTTCTTCGAATTTTATCTCGGGAGTCCTACCAAGAATATCTCCGATAAGATCTATACACTCAATCAGGGAAACAGCATAATCCGGGCCGCCTCCAATATTGTAGATCCCGGGTTCTCCAACCTCATAAAAAGCATGAAATGCCCGGGCCACATCTGTAGGGAAGATAATATCTCTAACCTGCTTTCCGGTTCCAAATATCCTGAGGACTTTATCCATCTGGGCTTTGATGGAAAAATTGGCTACCCAGCCATGGTCTTCACCACCGAACTGGCGTGGGCCGTAAAGACCGGTCAGCCTGAAACTGGCTGCTTTTAGTTTGTATGTATCAATATAGGTCTGAAGATAAAGCTCAGCCGAACGTTTGGAAGCATGCAGCGGAGTGAGATCACCCTCTACAACCGGGTGCGTTTCGTCAATGGAAACCGGATTGCGGAGATAACGACGGTCCCCTTCGGTCAGGGTTTCATTGATTTTGTTTCCATAAATATGTACGGTTCCGCACGAGGCAACCGGGATATCAAGCTCGCGGGCAACTTTCAAGACATTAAATGTTCCTCTTACGTTGGTCGAAAAGTCCAATTCCGGATCTTCTTCACTAATGGTCATGGCAGGTTGAGCGGCTGTATGTATTATATAATCTACGCCTCGGGAATGCTCAAGCAGGGTTTCAAAGTCCCGGATATCTTCCTTCACCATGGTAACGCCGAGCTTTTCCAGATAATTCCAGTTATAATCCCTGGACGCCTCAACCCCATATCCGACTCTCTCCAGTTCATACTTTGTCATACTATCAAATGAAATTACGTTGTCTCCCCTGTTGATATAAAACTCACAAACATGGGAACCTAAAAATCCACAACCGCCGGTAACTAATACTTTCATATTTTTTTCGCCCATTTCTATTTAATATAATAAATAATTATCTGTTTTATTTTGGAAGCTTAACTAGAATAGGAAAATTAAACTACTCTAAAAAACCGGCAAGACATGAAAGATAAGTATCTTAAGTGTTCAAAGATTTTTGAGGCCAAGCTTAAAGCAATATTAAGATATTCTTCTTTAGATATTGACGCTCATATGGTTACAAGTTTAACCAACCGTAGTTTTTATTTTAACATTTTGTAGAGATATCTATTGCACTAGAGTTAGCCTTGTATTAGTAAAACACATAACATAACCTTTAAGTTTAGGCAAATTAATTATAGGAAATATGTAGTAAAATAGTAGTTGATCCGCCGTGCTGCTTTGCTTGTATGCTGTCCTCATATATTCTTTGATTAATATAAAAAATGACAAAAGGGGTTAGGCCTTCGTTTGACCGTTAATGATTTCCTGCTCAATTTTTAACACTCTTTTTTTTACCTTCTTATCTTTTAGAATAAGTTTTCTCGTTTTCTCAACAATACTGCTGGCACTGCTGTAGCTGTTAGAATTAAATTCCTTTCCAATTTCCAGTAATTTTTTCCCACTATAATTTCTCGATAAATATATAGCAACATTTCTCGGTTCGTTAAACAAGCCCCTCCTGAAAAATTCAAGACTTTCCGAAGTTACATTGTATGCCCTCTCAACAACCTGTTTTATTTGAACAATAGCCTGTGCCAGAACGACACTTTGGGGTACCTGATTATCACAGCTTTTTTCATAATACTTTTCTTTTAATCGCTCAATAAATTCTTTGGTTTCCAGTACCGCAGGCAGATTATTCCTGTACAGTATTTCCTGAAAATCATTTCGTACAGGTTCGTATAACAACTCTTTATAAGCTCTGATATATTCCTTTTTATTGTTTGTTAACATGGAACAAATAAAGTCTTTATACAGCCAGCTCCTTTGCTGTGATTTCGAGATATACTTCTTATGACTGCTCCAGGGATATTTTTCCGGTTTGTCAACGATTCCAGCCTGTAGTGGGTTCCGGTGGATATACTTTACAAGTTCCAGAAGGTAGTTGTCCGCTTCTAGAAGAATTGCTTTGAATCGTCCCCTGAACAATTGGCCATCTGTATGATAACGGCGATTATAGCGCTGGGTATAAATACCATTAATGTGACGCATACAACGTGAAAGATTTGCCTCGGGTGTCTGCAAAAGAATATGGTAGTGGTTTGACATTAGACAGTAGGCTGAAACTCGAAGATTAAACATACTGCAGGCTTCCTGCATCAGTTCTAAAAAACCTGTATAATCCTCTTTATCAGAAAAGATCGTTTCTGAGCGCCTGCCCCGGGGCCCCGGTTCATGACATGATACCAGGCATTTGGGTATTCTATTCTTAAGGGTCTGGACATGATGACTATTTATCACTTCACCAAACAAAATGGATGACCCCTTATCTATATCTTGCGACAACGCTTCTCTTGACATACAACCACACCCAACCTATACTTTTTTCGTTCCAAAGCAAGTTCTTATCAAACTGCAGGAGGTGCCATGTAGATGACGCACTACACAGCAGAGTTCAAGGCTGAAGTTCAAATTGATTTTTATGTTTTGGATGAATGATTTCACGGGGGCGTTGTAAAGTCTCCATTTTTTATGGACACTTGCCGTCTTGGCAGTGATTTTATGGAATGTGCAGCGACCACAGTGCTGCCGGAAGCTGCTTTCAGGGCACTTGAGAGATATCGCGCTGGTCTGACGTCGCTGAGGTAATGCTGATATAATTGAAGGCTTGAAGGGATAAGCGATTTCAAGTAATGCAATTTAACTCTATTACATTTTTGTTGTTTTTTACAGGTGTAGCTGCAAGCTACTTTTTGCCCCCGTATCGATTGCATTGGCTGTTGCTGCTCCTTGCCAGCTATTTTTTCTATATGTGCTGGAAACCAGCGTATGCATTGCTGATATTGGCCGTAACCGGCATAAATTATATTTGTGCGTTATTGGTAGCGAGTACCCAACAGAGAAAGACCAAAAAAATTTTCTAGGCGTGCAGTAGCAGTCTCACCTCGTTCGCTGTCTTCAAATATTTTAATTTCTGTGTTGAATCCTTACGGTCTCTCCTTGGTTTCTTCGCTATTAACATTGACACGCCGGTACTCAATGTCCTGCTGCCGGTGGGGATATTCTTCTATGTTTTTCAAGGTCTCGGTTATGTTATTGATGTATACAGGGGAACGATAAAACCTGAGAAGCATTTTGGTATAGTTGCTTTGTATGTATCTTTTTTCCGCCAACTTGTGGCCGGCCCATTGAGCGAGCCGGGAATTTGTTGCCCCAGTTTTATGAAAACCATCGCATTGATTTTGAACGGATCTGTTCAGGGATTAAATTGATAGCATGGGGGCTTTTTAAAAAAGTTGTTATTGCCGACTGGCTTGCCCTGTATGTTAACGCTGTTTACAATAATATCCATCATCATTCGGGGCCATCATTCATCCTTGCGACGTTTTTCTTTACCATTCAGATTTATTGCGACTTTTCAGGTTATTCCGATATTGCTGTTGGGGCGGCCAGGGTGCTGGGCTTTCGGCTGATGAAAAACTTTGATTTGCCTTACTTTGCAACAACAATCGGGGACTTCTGGCGAAAATGGCATATATCACTCTCCTCATGGTTCCGTGATTATATTTATATTCCATTGGGTGGCAATAGAAACGGGAACTCCCGTATGTATGGGAATCTACTTTTAGTTTTTTTGTTGTGCGGCCTCTGGCATGGTTCGGCATGGACCTATGTCATATGGGGGGGGCTGTCATGGTCTTTTCGTAGTGCTTTCCCGGATGACGCTGCCGCTGCGCAATCGTTTCAATTAGGCTGTCGGTGTCCCGGATGGCATTGTTACTTTTATTCGAACGCTACTGATCTTTAGCCTTGTTTCTTTCTTGTGGATCATCTTTCGAGCAAATTCTATTGCAGATGCAAGTTATATTATTAGGCATCTTTTTTCGGGATGGCCAAGACTTTTCATGGACAGTGTTACGTTTATGCACGCTATTCCGGCAATTATGTTCCTTGTGTGTATTCAACTGTTGCAGCGTACCGGCTCTCTTGAACGGAGATTGAAACAACTCGGATTTCCTTTGCGGTGTTGTCTGTATAGCATGTTCTTAATTGCTGTGGTGCTTTTCGGTGTAGATGGGGGAGCACAGTTTATCTATTTTCAGTTTTAAAAAGGTCTCGTTGGTTTTGAGCCGGATGAGGATTAGCTTTAGTCAAAACCTGCGGTGTTGCAGGGGACGACCTTCTGGATGCGGGCTTTGAAGTTTTTTGGTGCTTGTTCGCAAAATGATCTATTACGGTCTGTGGTTATGAAACGATTTGGTGCAAAACCGCTTTTTTTAACACTGGTTGTGCTGCTCTGTGACTGGAGTGCGTATTATTGTCTTTCCAGGATGTTTTTAACGCTGGAGTCTGGCAGCAAGACCGGGGGTATGATCAACAGTGTTCGTAAAAGTGAAGCTGACGTCGTTATTCTCGGCAGTTCGCGGGCTAAACATCATTACGATCCTGACATTTTGCAGGATGTCCTGGGCACAAGCGTGGTGAATGCCGGTTGCGATGGCCAGGAGCTATCCCTTCTCTTGTGGTTTTTTGTAAGGTTTTTCAAAAGGATTGTTGCTGAATGCGTTTATTCTGTTGCAACCTTGTTTTGTGTTAGTCAAAGCAGGGTAAAAATCCCACTTTAGATGGAAGAGGAAATGCATGCCGTCTTCATTTCGGCTACTTTTCTTTGAGCCTCGACAGCGGCTGCCCGACCTTTCTTTCAGGATAATTTTAGTTTGCATTACAGCAACTACAACTATATACTTTGTACCAAAAAAAAGATAAAATAAAATTTTTGCTACATTTTAAAATTTAAAATATATTCTGAGCACAATACTTTTCTTGGAGCACATATGGTATCAAGGACGTTTTTAACGGCAGTCTCCTGCTGGATTTTGTTTATGGCTGTCGATTATGCTGCCCTTGGCATTATGCCATTACCCAAGGGTTATGTCTTCCAGTTTTTACCCGGTTTAAAGCTGGCGAATTGACTCATATTAAAGGTAACCGAAGGACCTGGAAAAAAGTTTGAAAAA
>CAYLYF010000068.1:0-21381 GCA_964387595.1 uncultured Thermodesulfobacteriota bacterium
TTTTTCAAACTTTTTTCCAGGTCCTTCGGTTACCTTTAATATGAGTCAATTCGCAAATACCCATATCGTTTAAATTCTGCTTGACACACCTGATTAAATGATACTATGCTAAGCGGAAAGTAAAGTATGGAGAATGTATAATTATTGAATTTGCGTATTTATAAAATTCTATAACAGTTATTTTTTGTCAAAGATTATATGGGTTTTTGCAGTGTTTGATGAGCTGTCATGGGCCTTTTATATAATTATCACCTTATGCTGACTTTTTTTAAAGCTTGCATATCAATATCAACAGAGGAGGGACAAAATGATAAGTAGAATACTTGCAAAAAGTACTATTCTGATGCTGTGTCTTGTGTTTTTGCTGACGGGTGTATCATGGTCGGCCAGCGGTATACGTCTGTTTGACAACAAGGTGGTCATCCACGGTAAGATATCAGAACAATGGATGATGCGTACGAATAGTCTTCAGGCATGGGAAAAGGACGGACCGCTGGAAGATTACGATATCTTTCATGCCCGCACAACTCTTAAGCTTGAGACCATGTTTCGTCTGTATGAAGGGCCGAAATATGAATTCAACCTCTATGGTGTGTGGAAAAACTTTTATGATGCGGCTCATGACATAGACAGCGGTTATGAGCACAACCTGCGTACAATGAGCGGCAGCGAAGGCCTTCGGCTGATGAAGTCTTACGAAACTTTTCGGGACATCTGCCGGGAGCTGTACGCAGAAGTGATCCAAGACAAATTCCAGCTGCGTATGGGTAAGCAGATTATCAGCTGGGGTGAAACATCGGTAGCGCGCATGACCGATATTGTTAATCCGGTGGATTTGCGCGGCAACCTGAATCCTGCCTATCCGGACTTCGCCGAAATCAAACGGGGCCTGTGGATGCTGAGGTTGTTTTACACTCCTGCAGATATGCCAATGGACATGACTTTTGAATTTCTTGTTATACCGGACTTTGAACCTGACCACCTTTATTCCCAGGGCTATCACCTGTCCCATTCCAAAGGCGCTCAGTCTATGGCAAACCCTCAGGAAGCTGTTATGGGAACCTATCGCGACACACCTAAAAATACCTGGGAACACCCTGAAGCCGGTCTGCGTATCCGCGGTTTTGCCTATGGTTTTGACTGGACCTTTCTCTATTTTCACCACCGGGCCGACATCCCGACCGTTAAAACAGGCCGTATTTTATTTACTCAGCTGGCACCGATATTTGACTTGCGAAACGAGCATAATTACAAATACGGCTGGCAGGACAGCCTCGGATTTACTTTTAACAAAACCATAGACAAAAGAATGACCATCATCCCCGGCACAACCCTTATGATGAGTGGAATTATTTTAAAAGGTGAATTTCTGGCGGAACTGGGAAAGGATTATACCTCTATGATGCCCAATGCATCTCAGCTCGCGGCCCGCAAAGATATAAACCGCTACGCCTTTGTCATGGGCTGGGACTGCAAGATTTTTATTCCGGGACTGACGCCCTGGGCACGCAATAAGCTTTTATCCAGTTCAACCCAGTTATTCATGGAATGGGCACCCAGCCGGCACCGCATGGACATGCTCTATCCCTGGTATGCACCACCGACACCCAACTTTCGCCAGAAAGGCCACCACTGGTCCATGATCACCCAGTCATTCAGTTATGAACTGTGGAACGGACGTATTTTACCCGGTTTTTACTGGGCCCATCATTTACCTGAGGGTGCCGGCTATTTTGCTCCGGCGATTGGCTTCAAACCCACTTTCAACTGGACCTTCTTGATACGCTATCTAAACTACTACGGCTATCCTCCAGAGTATGTGAATCACCTGGACAGCTTGACATTTGAAATTACTTACGAATTCTAACAAACTGGAAATATCAAAGGAATAATAGGAGGATATATCAATGAAAATAACAGTAAACGTGATTATCTGCAGTATTGTCATGCTGTTCACCGGGATAATAGCCTCTGCAGCCGACTACCCTTCTCATTCTTACAGCGATGAAGAACTTGAAAACGTACGCTCATGGGAAAAAGAGTGGGCTGGAAAGAAAATAACATCAAAAAACATTGACCAGGTAAAAGAATATTTACCCGAGAGTTTTTATGATCTGATGAAAAATAACGAGCGATGGGGGGAAAACTGGTTTGATATCGTTCCTTACAGGACCATTACACCCTCAAAGGGAAACATTGAAATGACAGAAAAATATTCCGGCCAGGCTAAAGTGGGCGCTAATGGTGAACTCCTGAACTGGGTTTCGGGCGTACCCTTTCCATCAGCCGCCAACGCAACCGAAATGGCCCACAACTTCCGCTGCCGGAGTTTAGGAGACGCCTATACCAGTCAAGAAAAAGGGTTTATCATCGATGGCAGACTGAAATATGACATGGACATTGAAATAGAGAACAGCACGAACTTCTTTTCCGGACGGACAGATACACCACCGCTTCCCGAATATGCAAAAAACCCAAAACAGATATGGAAAGCCATACAGATGCTTCAGCTGGCCCCGCCGGAAACGCGCAACATGCGCATTATGGAAATCAGTTATAAAGACCGCATGAGACCCTATGACTCATGGTTCTGGATGCCGTCCATCCGCAGGATCAGAAGACGCTCAACCTCTGAGCGCCAGGACGCCCAGGGAGGAGCCGACTTTTGCGGATTCGACAACCTGGGTTGGGACGGTGCCATACAGCTGAATTCATATAAATACCTGGGACAAAAGGACGTCCTGATGGTACGGCATAATGATCCATCCAAGCTTCACCACACCCCGGGTAACTGCTTGTGGGAGGGTGCGCAACGTGAGCGGATCAACGTACATGTTATTGAAGCTGTCAGTAGCGATCCCAACTTTCTGTACACCAAGATGCTCTGGTATCTGGATCCCGAAACATGGGTTATGCTCTACTCGGACCGCTACGACCGCCGGGGCAAACTATGGAAAGTGATGGATGAGTTTGGCTTTGTGGGCAAGGGATATCAGGGTGCAGAAGTACCGCATTTCAACACCACTCAGATGATCGATGTTCAGCGCGTTCATTCCACCTGCGCTTCATCAGCCTTTAAATTTGGCAAACAGTTCCCTGATCGGCTGTTCACTCTGCAGTATATGCAAAAGCACAGCTATTAATTGGTTTCTTAAAGAGCCCCATAATGATGGGGCTCTTTTTATAAAAATTTATATATCCATATTAGGGAGGATATAAACTTAAAATTGTATACTGAAACATGTTTTTGGTCTGGTATCAACAGTTTGTATTTCACGTAATGTTACAAACTAGACGATACATCGCATATTTTCTTCTGCTGCAATATTTTGGAATGATGCTTCATCAATAAAACACTTTGGAGTGCTTATAAAAACAACTTGAAAGAAGGGAAAAGACTTATGAGTAAAATAATACAAAAAATAACGGGTCTGTGCGGCTGTATTCCTGTGAAAACTTGTCTGATACTGATTTTTTCCTTATGTCTGTTTTCATGCGGTGAGCGGCCAAATGATTATGATCTTTTTGAAAATTTGCGCGATCATACCATACAGACCTTCCAGGATGAAGGTATGACCCTGAGAAGCGATGTACCTGACATTTTTTCAAAACCGTACGTGATTAATCTGAAAGGACTGTTTATACTAGTGTTCGGTGCTACACAGCTCAATGTAGACCTTTTTTTATATGAGAGTGATGCTATTGCTTCGGCTTCACTGAATATGTTCGAGGTACCTCCCGATTCCGGTGATTTTCTCGATTTTGCCTTTACCTTTCGTCCCAGCGCAAAGTACCGGGCACCGCTGGTTCATGGGGATGTGGGAGCTGCCATGGCAGGAACAGATGGGTCATTCAGTATGGATTTTTATAATCTGAACCAGGAGGGAATGGACCTGGATGAATTTTTCGGTGATCAAATCAGCAAGATCAATGCTGCTCTGGCACTGGTGAAACCTTATCAACGTCAGGGTGAGGACCGGGGGAAATATATACAGCATCTTGTGCCGTATTCAAGCGGTATTTACCGGATCGAAATGGATCAGTCCTATATTTCTGAGAATACCGAAGCCGCGTGGCAGACCTACCATGAGAATGCCCTTGCTGCTTACAAACTGTATCTGGACGCTTATTTCACCGCGCTTTCACGGTTGGAACCCGAGGATAACGAAACGCTGATCAATGCGAACAAGGCCGGAATAGATAATTTTATTGATATTCTTTATAATGAGGATTATGCAGCCACAATGGGCAAGGAACTTTTTAAAGATGATTTTGATACCTATTATCTGGATTCTTTCTGGAGGGATGGTTACTACGGGACGGGTATAACCCCATAATCGTTTTTTTGCATACAAAGGAAGCCTGTTTTTTCTCTTTCATCCTTGAACGGGCAAACGCAGGCATCCTCCACCTCTGAGACGATAATGCCAGCGGACACATTGTCAAACCCTTATGGGGTGGTCTCAACCTCTGTGCAAGGTCTATGATCGGCAGACGTACTGAACTCCGATAACTGCGTCTATGCTGTCATTGGAAAGGTCATGTACATCTATGTCCATGCCGATTTGTTTGTTAAAAGAGTCAAATAAATACTGAGCCGAGTGAACTGGATCGATTTTCCATCATTTATTGATATCTTAAGAATAAACTTATAATATTAACAACACATGAAACTGAATAAAGGGAGCAACAATGGACAAAAACAGAATCTACACACAGGAAGCTCAAGAAACCCTGCAGATATTTCTTGCACCGCATCCCATAATCACCCATGATTTTCACAAACAACAGATTGCCAGATCTGTTGAACATTACCTTCTCAAGGAAAATGCTTCTGAAGTCACAAAGGACATCCTGATAAAAGCCCTTGAAGACCGATATCCGCAGAATGAACCGTCAACCATGCGGCTCAGATCTCCGGATAAAATGATGGATTTAATCAAGCAACAGCAGAATATCAGTGATCATGACCCCATAGTAAAGATATCACGCTGGCCTTCACCTAAAAACATCATTACACCACCGGGCAAGGATGTTTTTGCCTTTTACGGAGGTTCCCGAAAAGGCGGCAATACCGACTGTATTATGGATGCTGTTCTGTCGGGGGCCAAAAAACAGGGGGCGTCCATTGAAAAGATCTGTTTCGAAGACAAAATACTGTCTCCCTGCACAGGATGTCTCACATGCCAAAGCAAACAGCTTGAAACACACTGCGTTATTCAGGACGACATGCCTTATATTTACAAGCGCTTCATGGAATGTGATGCCTTTGTTTTTGGTTTTCCGGTCTATACCGGCCGCGAAAGTGCCCAGGCCGCGGTCTTTTGTGATCGTTTAAAAGCCCTTACCGATCCCTGGAGGAAAACGAAATTCAAACCCCGCCGGGGACTGTTGGTGGCAAGCTGGGGCTGGCCTTCACAGCAAATATACAAAGGGTTGGTAAGTCAGCTGGCAACGATACTATCCATGTTCGGCGTCGAAGTAATTGAGGTCGTTACCGGATCGGGCTTCTGGGATGCTTATTACAAAAAGGGATCTGCCTGTCTGGACAAAGAAGGCATGGAGGAAGCTGACAATGCCGGCAGACAGCTGCTACAGGACATATCATAATCGTTCTCTACCTGCTGTCTACGGCTGTTTTAATTCTCTAACCCGCTATTAGCTCATCCGGGCCAGGCTTAATTTTACAAGACAAAAAGGTAGCTGTTCGAACTCAGTTTTTTACATTGTTTCCAACAAACAGTTTCTACGGCTCTATGTTTTTTTGCAAACCTTTTAAAAATATATCCATATTGAGCTGATGCTGATCCACTGAATCAAAATCGATATCAATGGTAGCCTGAACAAACAAATAGCCCCAAGACTGAAAATAGAGGTTGCGGGCGACCAGTTTAACATCAACATCACGCAGCAGACCCGCTTCCACACCTTTTTGGATAACGGCGGTAAAAATATCAATTTTCTTGTTGTAAAACGCTGTTACAACCTTGCGAATATCGCTGTCACGCGTACTGACCATCATGAACTCAATGCAAAACTGTACAATTCCAGTGTCCTGCGGGACAAGATCGCTTTCTTGGTTAAACAGATAGGCGATTTGCTCGATAGGAGTGGATTTTTCCTGCACGACCTCCATGAACTGGTCGAAAAAAGCGTTTGCCTTATCCAGAAACAGGGAAATGAACAACTCTTTTTTCGAATTGTAATGGTAATACAGGCCGGCCTTGGTGATGCCGGCAGCTTGGGCAATCTGATTAAGCGATACGCTGTAATAGCCGTAGCGATTGAAACACTCTATGGCCTTCACAATTATGTGGGACTTGCGGGATTTTACCGGACTCATTTATTCTCCATACTTTACTTTCAGATAAGTATAGTATGATTTATTCACATTTGTCAAACAGAATTTAAACTGACCAATATAAGCATTACCCCACCTACAAGGCGCTTCAAAACTTGAATCGACCTTACTGCGGAGACAAAGACAATTCAGTTCCCTCAGGCATACCCATATGTTTTTCTCCGGATCTAACGGCCTTTTTGATGCTTTCTGGATCTGTGAGAAGTTCAATGACGCCGTTGCATATTATTGATTGCCATTCGGGCATGCCGCCTGCGGTAGGCGGGGGTTGATGATAAACCACAAAACAGACATTCTTGTTATTTTTGATGCACTCCATTTTCCTGCCCTGTGGTCCCGGAGTGAGATAAATATTTTCTCCGTCATAGGAATAGGCAAGAGGAATCATTTTCTCTCCAAATTTATAAATAGTTTTGTTAAGTTGTTCCCTCGGCCTCAGAGGTAATTATATTTCATTTTTTATTACGCATAACAAATGACTGACCTGGCGGTTCCCATCGAGGCCATCAGGTTTCTCATCTCATAACTTCTCAAGTGAATCTGCGACAGTTTCAAGCCCAAGTTCGGTTAGCTTTTTTCTGCTGGGTATACCATTACTGTTCCATCCACGAAGCCTGTAATAATCATCAAGCATTATTTCCCATTTTTCAGGATCGATCATTTCTCCCTTATATGGTCCGTTCGGCACAGGCTCTTCAGCCCATTTTCCGAAAAGATGATCATCTTTCCTTCCAAACCCTTCTCTGCAGGCAAAGGCTCTTTCCAGATTATAAATCCTTTCGGCAACAGTGAGCATATGTTTTTCATCTGCGTTTATCCCCGTTGCAAGTGTATAGAGTTCGGTAAGGTTATCATATGAGAAACTTTTAGTGCCTGCGCCAAGACCGAAGATAAACCTGCATACCTCAAACAGGTCAGGCAGCAGTGCTAAATGCTGGTAATAGATTGCAGCACTTGCTTTTTCGTAAGAATTAATTTCAACCGCCTTTTCGGTGCCAAATTTTTCCTTTGCCTGTTTCGCTGACATAACTGGCATGAATTCACACATGACAAGTCCGCGTAGATGATCAGCGCCCCGGGTGGAAGTGGCAAGTCCCAGGGACGAGCCTTTCATCATTCTCGGGTCAAGCGCGGGAAGCACCATTCCTTTTGAATGGCTCACATATTTTTCAGCTTCTTTTCCAAAGTGTTTTATGGACCGAACGATCCCTTCAGCCAGAATATCTCCTATACCTTCACGGAAAGCGATCTTTTTCATCATCTTTCTCATAGCTTCATGGTCTCCCCACTTAAGCGGTATTCCATCAACATCTTTTTCAGTGATTATGCCTTTTTCATATAATTCCATAAGAACAGACACTGCCTGGCCGAATTCATGAAGATCAAGGCCCAGCTGGTTTGCCATGTTGTTCATCTTAAAGATGGAGTCCATGTTGCTGTTTCCGCAAACCGGCCCCAAGGGGCCGAAGGCGCCTTCTTCAATTTTTACGCCCCATTCACCGGCAAAAGGCCCGTCTTTTATCTTGAACTTTTTTCCGCAGCCGATGGGACAGCCAAAACAATGGACACTTCCATGATAATATTTTTCAGCGACTTTTTGCGGATTAAAGTTTTCGATTCCTTCGAAGCCTCCCGCTTTTTGAAAGTTTTTAACAGCTAAAAAACCGTATTTGTCAGTGACATAAACACCTGCGGACGCGCTTCTTTTCTTAAATGGGTCATATTCATCTGAGGCTGCTATGGCTCTATGGAACTCCATGGCTCTTTTATTAAAGGCTTCGTCATCAAAAAGACCTATTTTACCTGTGCCTCTCACTGCAACGGCTTTCAAGTTTTTCGATCCCATTACAGCGCCCATTCCGGTTCTTGACGCGGAACGTTCTTCATGAATAACATTTGCAAACCGCACTAGGTTTTCTCCTGCCTGTCCCATGGCAGCTACTCTTATTTTTTTATCTCCCAGTTCCTCCTTAATGAGTTTTTCAGTTTCTCTGATGTTTTTACCCCACAGATTTCGGGCTGATCTTATTTTGACTTTGTCATCGTCAATAAAGAGATAAACCGGTTCTTGGGCTTTACCCCTGAAAACAATATGGTCAATGCCGGCACGTTTTAAGGCTGGGCCGAAGTGACCTCCGGCATTACAATCTCCCACAATGCCGGTTAAAGGGGATTTCGCAGTGATGTTAAAGCGGGCAGGGCAGGGAGCCTTTGTCCCGGACAAAAGTCCTGCTCCGAAAATAAGCGGGTTTTCAGGAGAGAGAGCATCTATTCCGGGTCTTGCTTCGTCAAACAACAGGCGGACATTTATTCCCCTGCCTCCGATATATTTTTCTTTCCACTCCGTTGGTATTTCTTTTTTGTAAGTTGTTCCTTTGTCAAGGTCAACGTAGAGAATTGATCCGTACGGGTTTTTCATATTTTGCTCCTTTGACTTTATGAATTGTTTTTTAAACCTTCGAAAATGGCTTTCATGTTTATGGCATGCTGAGTATCCGGATCAAAGTTCCTTTCTGCAGCAAAAGACATAAGGAAAAATCCCATTGATATAAAAAAGAGAAGCCTGGCTAGACTGTCAGCATCCATTTTTTTTAGTTCACCCTGTGTTTGCCCTTCTTTAATTATACAGCTTAGGGTTTTTATTCGAGTTTGATATAATTTTGTTACTTCTTTTTGTATTTCTTTATCCCGGGTTCCCATGATTATAAATTCAAGGCAAAAGCGAAGAATCTTTGAGTTTTTGTGAAAGAGATCTTCTGATTTTTGAGTAAAATATCGGATACGCTTTTCAGCACTTTTGCTTTCGGAGACATTTGCTGTAATGTCATCAAGATAGTTGTTAATGGTAAAGTGAAATAGCTCTATGAACAGGTTTTTCTTTGATTTAAAATGATAGTAAATAGCCGGTTTTGTAATGCCAATCTCTGCTGCCAGTCTATCAAGAGAGGTCTTGTAGTAGCCGAACCTGTTGAAATGGATAATCGCTTTGTTTAGGATCTCTTTTTTTCTTTTTTCAGGGGTTTTTCTGCAAGACATTTATTTCTCCATACTTACTTACCGGTAAGTAAGTATTTTAGAAAATATTTATCTTTGTGTCAATAAAAAGAATAATATTTTTGTTATAAAACACAATATTCGGTGCTATACTTATATATCTGTACTTACTAAAACAAAGGAGCCAAAAGCGAAGATAAAAGATATAATCTAACGGAATTCTAATCAATGGCAAGCATTCTAATTATTGATGACGATAAATCAATTCTCGGCTTTTTAAAAGAAAGACTTACGGATGAAGGGTTTAACGTACTGACTGCAATTGATGGCAAGCAAGGCATGAAGCTGTTTAATGACAATCAGGTTGATCTGGTTATCACTGACATAATTATGCCGGAAAAATAGGGTTCGAAATTATAATTGAGATAAAAAGGATCTTCCCTGATATCAAAATAATTGCAATATCCGGTATGAGCCTTGGGATGATCAAGACTTGTCTAAAAACAGCCAGATTTTCCGGAGCCGACTACACATTTTCAAAACCCTTCAAAACCGATGATTTAATTGATGCTGTGTATGAGTTGTTGAAGGAAGAAAAAGTTTCTTAACGTTTCAATAATTCAGCCTTATAATTTTACAGCGGCTAGCACTACTCCTTATGAGGTAGTAATAACAGATTTAATACTGTACGTTTAAAGGCAACGTTTCGGCCTTTTCCTCGTACCCACAAGTAAGGTTGATGGATCGTAAAGTTAAAAATCCGTAATTATTCAAATTATTGCCAGGGTCGGCATAACTGCATCCTAGTTTATACCGTCAAAGGCTCCTCATCCAGCATATTGATAAAAACACTCTTATCAATAGCCTTCTCATAGGCTGCTTCAGGTGTTATCTTATCCTCGTCAATCAGCTGCATCAAATGCTGATCCATGGTCTGCATCCCCACACCCGTTCCGGTCTGAATCAGTGAACTGATCTGGGTTATCTTCCCCTCTCTGATCATGCTTGCAAGCGCCGGAGAACCGATAAGTATCTCGTTTGCAGCACAGCGTCCGCCGCCCTTCTTTTTAAGAAGCTGCTGGGCAATAACGGCTTTTAATGAATCCGCAAGCATGGTCCGGGTCTGTTCCTGCTGCTCCGCTGGAAACGCATTAATAATACGGTCAATGGTCTTTGCTGCGCTGTTGGTATGCAGGGTTCCAAAAACAAGTATTCCGAGCTCGGCACAGGTCAACGCAAGGGATATCGTTACCAGGTCACGCATCTCACCCACCAGGATAATGTCCGGATCCTCCCTGCTGGCAACTCTTAAAGCCTCTGCAAAACTCACGGCATGTGTGCCGATCTCACGCTGGGTAAAAAGACATCTTTTGTTGGGATGAACAAACTCAAGCGGGTCTTCAATGGTTATAATATGGGCGTCACGGACATCATTGATGTGATCAATGATAGCCGCAAGTGTGGTTGACTTACCGCTTCCTGTAGGACCGGTAACAAGGACCATCCCCCGGTTAAAGGCTGCAATCGTTTTTACCGCCTCCGGCAGATTAAGCTGCTCCAGGGTAAGGATATCACTGGGGATAATTCTAAAAACCGCACCGACACCTCTATGATGATACAGAAAGTTGCAGCGGAACCTTGCAACCCCTTTAATTTCATAGGCCATATCAAAATCGCGGTTTTTTTCAAGATGTTCCTGCTGCTCAGGTGTTAAAAGCTCAAACAGAATCTCTTTGTTTGACTCCGGGGTAAGAACCGGATGACCCGTCCTTACAAGTTCTCCGCTTAAACGAAACATAGGAGGAAAACCGATCACCATATGAAGGTCACTTGCCCCTTTTTCCTTCATCTCCCTGAAAAACGCATCTATCCTGGCCATAAAATCTCTCCATCTAAAAAATAGTGTCATTCCGCATTTAATGCGGAAGCCATTCATTAATAGAACTGAATAATAGCATACTAGGATTAATATTTTTCACAACTTACAACAGACAGCTAAATGCTTTTACACTTTTGTTTTTACAACTGACCACGGACAACAAGCCTTTTAGCTCTTTTAAAAGGCGTACAACGGGCAAATCGTTTAGACGATTAGCACCAGCGCTCATTTTTATTCCTGTTTCTCATTCTCCTTATCCAAAAAAGGCTTAAAACGGGCAGGATTGTTTGCATTCTTATACGCTTCTGCAACACTTATCCTGCCATCCTCATAAAGCGTCTGGATGGAATCATCCATGATCTGCATACCAACGGCTTTGCCGGTCTGCATCATTGAAGGTATCTGAAAAACCTTTCCATCTCTAATAAGATTCGCCATGGGAAGCGTCCCGATTAGGACCTCAGCGGCGAGCACCATGGTACTGCCGTCTTTACCCGGTATTAAACGCTGCGTGAGCACCGCCTTTAAAGCTTCAGAAAGCATTGCCCTTACCTGCCCCTGTCCGCCCGGAGGAAAAGAATCAATAATACGGTCAATGGTTTTGGGGGCACTTGATGTGGCCAGGGTTCCAACCACAAGATGACCTGTTTCAGCAGCTGAGATAGCAAGCTCTGTGGTCTCTAGGTCTCGAAGCTCACCGATCATGATAACATCAGGGTCCTGCCTTAACGCCCCCCTTAAAGCATTTGCATATGACAGCGTACCGGTACCGAGCTGTCTCTGATTCACCGCACCTTTTTTCAAGGGGTGAATAAATTCAATGGGGTCCTCAACCGTCAGGACATGGTGGGTCCTGTTGGTATTTATATAATCCACCATCGAAGCAAGCGTTGTTGATTTCCCCTGTCCTGTTGCCCCGGTAACCAGTATCAGCCCCTGATGATTATCCAGAACCTTTTCCACGATCTCAGGCAATCCAAGCTCTTCAAAAGACGGTATTTTATCAGGAATAATACGAAACGAGGCACCGAGGCCCACATTATGCATCATCGCGCTGCCCCGGAACCGGCCCAGACCTTCCACCTCAACAGCAAAATCAAGCTGCATCTCTTTTTTAAGTTTCTCTTTCTGCTCCTCAGACAAAAGCTCGTTAACAAGCTGCTGACATCTTTCAGGCGTAAGCACTTCACTTTTGACTTTTCTGAGTTTTCCAAAACGGCGCAGGATGTACGGCTCTCCCGGTGATACATGGATATCAGAAGCTTTAAAATCAACAGCCGCCTTAAAAATCTTATAAAGTTCTGCCATCAAAAATCTCCTGTCAGAATATTAGATCATGTAAAATAAAAGTAACTATTCCCGGCTGAAAGCCGTAGTTTAATCTTATAAATAAAGCTTTATATACCGCCTTTTTTACGACATTGTCAAGCCCAACCAAATGCAAAGACCATAGAATGGATACTTCTCCGGCAGACCTTCAACAGCACCATTACCCTCAACATTTTAGAGCCGGATTACACTCTATCCTCACTCAAAATATCCTTATTTTCAGTTAATTTAACGGCCTCTAAAACAGTATCTTTTAACACGGAGTATTCCGGTAAAATAAGCAACGCTTCTTTGAGACTGGAAAGAGCTGCAGGAATATACCTGATAAACTTTTTCTTACCCTTTTGGAGCCCAAGAAAAGAAAAGGCACCCAAAGCCTGCATGTTTCTCTGCAGACCGGCAAGGTGAAAAGTTTTAACAAATTCCTGCCGGTCAATTTTCATGTCCCATTTTTCAGTCAGAACGTCCATATAGAAATCAACAAGCGCATCTCTCGTTTTTTCATCAATTACAAAATATGCATCCTTAAGCAGAGAGGCCAGGTCATACTGTAAAAGTCCCTTAGTGGCGGTCTGAAAATCAATGGCTTTCACACACCCGTTCTTAAAATGAATATTTTGTGACTGAAAATCCCTGTGCATAAAATATTTCGGCTTCTTATCCAGAGAGAAAGCCAGATGGTTAAGTTCATCTTCCAGGACACTCTCTTTGGGTATAGCCATCTCACAGAACTGCCTCACAAAACATTCAATAAAATAATCGGTTTCCCACCTGAATGATTCATATCCAAAGGTTCTGTGTTTCAGATAATTACACCGGTCAAGGCTGAAAGAAGGCCGGATCTGCATTTCTGCCAAAAACAGCAGAACTTTTTCATAATATTTAATAACATCCTTTTCGCTCCCGGCCTTAGATAAAACATTATAAAGGCTGTCATCACCAAGATCTTCCAGCAGCACCAAACAACCTTCTTCATCGACATCAATTATCTCAGGAACACCGATACCTGTATTAAAAAGGAACTTCCCCACATCTATAAAGGCTGTGATCTCACGCTTACCTGCAGGAGAGACCATCAGTACAAAGGAGCTGTCTTCGGCAAGAATCCGGTAATAGCATCTGTCAGACCCGCCACCGGCAAGAAGGATAAAATCATCATCTTTAGCAAACGGAGATATCTTGTTTTTTTTCAAAAAACGGCTTATTTTTTTCTTTAATTGTTCATTAAGCTCCATCAACGATCCAGCCTTCCCCGACTATTGAATTCTTTATTACTGCTTTTTCTTCAATGACAGCGTTGTCCCACAAAATACAGTTCTCTACGCTGCAGCCTTTCTTAAAAACAGTGCCCTTACCGGCAGAGACATATCCGGAAAAGCTGACATCCTCACCGATAACAGCGTTCTCTCCAAGAAAACACGCATCCTTTGGCACCCGTTTTTTATCTATAAGGGGCTTTTTGTTAATAAGTATTTCTTTATGGGCCAAAAAATAATTTTTTATTGTACCCACATCCATCCATGCACAGCCCTCCACAACCACCGCCTTTACCAACCCCTTTTCTTTTTTCATGATATCAAGCAAAAAAGGAACCAGATCAGATGCGCCTTCCGGTATACGGCTTAAAATATCACTGCTCATAAAAGAAATTCCGGTATACGCAAGAGACCTGTCTATCTTACCGGGGCTAAGAACACCTCTTAAATCAATAACATTGTTGCTGCTGTCCACTGAAACATTATTGTACAAAGCATTATCATGAAGAATCATGGTACATAAAGACCTGTTTTTTTTATGCTCACGCATCAGCCCGCTTAAGGATATATTGCTGAGAATATCTCCGTTATGCACAATAAAAGCATCTTCGTCCTTGAGATATTCCCGGAATCCGCCGATGCCCCCGGCAACACCCAGAATCTCATTCTCATATGAAAGTGTTATATTATAATCTGCATGATCCCGGTTTAAGTAGTCCTCCATCATCTTAACCTTATGATGAATATTTACACCCATACCGGAAACATTCTGATTTTTTAAATTCATAATAATATGCGACAGCATTGGCGTACCCGCAACGGGCACCAAGGGCTTCGGCACAGAATCTGTTAGAGGTCTTAATCTCGTCCCGTAACCGGCAGAAAGAATTATTGCCTTCATGATCTTTTAATATTATCCTGTTTTATATTTTTGTTTAGTTAACTTTACACATAAGTGATATTTTTTTCAATAAAAGAAAGGACCGGAAATATGAGAGACATGACAAATGATGAGATCATGGAATTTATTAGAACATGGACATGGGGAACATTGATCGGTGTTGAGAAAGACAAGCCCTATGCCGTTGAACTGTCATACGGCACAGACGGTAAATATATTTACTGCGGCTCAAAACCCGGCGGCAGAATGGCTCAGTGCATCATCAATAATTCCAATGCGGTTTTTAAAATATGTGAGTGTGGATGGGACTATGCAAGCTATAAAGCAGTTATCATCGAAGGAACAGCCGAACGGCTGACAGAACATGAGGACATCCTCCGGTCCGTCAGATACATCGCAAAACAGAGAAAAATAAATGAGCATGCCTTTGACAATATCGCACAGCATGTCACTGACAGTCCGGAGAGCAATTCAATACGGATAGAAATAAAAAATATGGGGGGAGTGCTGGCTTAAAAGCAGCTAATTGTTAATAGTTTACAGCTACCCCGCACAAAACAGTGGACAGTGTATCCAGTATCCCGGCACATCAAAAGGGGGAAAGGATACCCTACTTAAAAAGTCCGAATACAAACGCGTTCATCTTTGCGCCGATCCCGGTATAAATAAAAATACCGATAAGGGCTGAAACGCCTAAAACCACCAGCCATTTTTGTACGGTCGTAAATGCTGTGCTTCTCAGCAATGCATAAATACCCAGAGGCGGAAATGCCTGCAGGGAAAAAATAACCTTTGCGCGATTGTTATACCATTTTACATCCTGCACTGCTTCCTGTGCTGTTCCGGTACTTTCTTCCATCTTGTATCCTTTCCTGCTGTCAGAAATTTTTCGGGTAATGGATTCCCATTCTTTTCATAAACCCCTTAAAACTAAGCCTCCTGTTTGAGACCAGTTCTTTCATATTAACAAAAGTTTCCGCATATTCAAAGCTGTTCTTCAAATGCGTCTCAAGAAATACCCCTTCGTACCTGTTTCTACCAATCATCCCTGAAGCATAATCTTTATATTTAAGCTGGCTTTTATGCATACATATTGCTTTTTTTTTTAAATTTATAACTTTTGATATATCAACAGCAATCATCTCCTTCCCCCCGAAAACACCACCCCACACACTGTACCCCCATAGTTCAGGAGAGTAATTTCTCAACTGCCTGACGGCTTTAACCGTCAGCTCTGTTACCTTTAAATGTGTGCAATGCCTTTCAAAAGGAGAAGGCAGATATACTGTTTCAGGGCTGAAATAATCAAGGATATCTTTAATATCTTTAACAATTAAAGAATCTGTAAGATTGCGGCTCTTATAATTTAAAAATATCCCGGCTTTTGCCCTGACAGCACGAAGCGCATTAAGGGCTTCATGCTGTCTTACCGCAGAAAGCTTATGATTTCCCTGATCTTTAAATATTTTCGAAGTCCCATCAGTGACATAGATCGAAAAAACATTTAAACCCTGATCAGCAAGAACTCTCATGTTTCCGCCCATCCCGATAACATCGTCATCCGGATGCGGTGAAACAACAACGATAGATCCTGACCTTTTTTTGTATTTCGTCAGATCAAAAGGTGAAACAACAGGAAATACTTTTTTTTCAAAAGAAACGTCAATCATATATACTTTATATTGCTGTACAGATCCGTCTTTTACTCATACGGAAGAAAAGACAGAAAGGTTATTTCAAGTTTTTCTTCATCATTTCTTTTTACGACCATACGGATAATTCCGACACCCTTGATCTTTGTACATTTCACCTTGTAAAAAAGCGTAAAATATTTAAAGGTTTTCTGAACCTGTCCAAACTCACAGGAAACATATTTACCGATTTTCGCTCTCCTGCGCTGCTTCATCTTTTTAACCTTTTCCTGATCATGAAAAGCATTCAACATGTTCTCATTAAAATATTTAATATATCTTTTTTCATAATTAATAAATATATCTTTCACCGGGTTTGCGTTAACACAAAAGATCAGATTGTTAATTAACGGCCACGCATCCTCAGCGACCTTACGCAGTTCTTCACTTTCACTTTTCCCTGCCGTCTCACCTGAAGCAACAAAACTATAATCAGACATGTCCCTTTCAAAACCCGAAGCACATCCCATCAAAAACAAAAATAAAATACTGACGACGCCCTTTTTCATCTCTCACCCTTCTTTCATAAAATATTCTTAATTCAGCTTTTAAGTTTAACCGGACAGCACATTTATATAGCGTACGTCCCGGAACTAAATTTCAAAGATGGTATTCTTTCCCTTATCAGTACTTCCCGTTTAGTCCTAAATTTCAAAATGGCCTGCCCCCTTTTTTATTTTTTATTTGCGGTGCAGTTTTGATCTTAACGATCTCAGACCCGGGATAATAAAATCTTAAGATCTGCCTGTAATCATAACCTTTTTTTGCCATACCGTTTGCCCCCCACTGGCTCATCCCTACCCCATGGCCATAACCTGTACCTGAAAACAGAAACTTATCTTTTTCTTTTTTAATCGTAAAATTTGAGCTTTTAACTGCTGCAGGGCCCACCATTAACCTGAAGCTGTTTCCTGAAAGAAAAAAATATTCGTCGCCTTGATAAACTTTAAGTTTCTTTATACGTCCGGACCCGGACCTTTCAACAGGAACGATATCTGTAACAGAAGATATATCCAGGCCAAATCTTTCAAAGCCCTCTTCAATTAAAGTCTTCTCAAGTTTTTTATCCCATGAATATCCCGGCCTGTTTTTACTGAATTTGTCTTCAACACTTGTAAGGTATGGAAGCCCTCCATGCCAGACATCCTCCATCTGTTCGGTCCTCCCACCGCTGTTTGCATGGTAAAGCGCCAGAACGATCCTTCCATTATTTATCAAAACCTCACCCCCGGTTAGATCCACGGCTTTGCGTGCAGCAGGGTGTTCTGATTCTCTACCGCCATAAACCTGGGAGGAGGTTGTGGAAAAAACATCATAGCTTTCATGTTCCCGTTTAAGCATATGATACAAAGCATATGTCCTTGCTGCAACCGCCTGCGTCATCAAAGACTGTTCGGGCCATGAAGGCGAAACCTCTTTTGGGATAACACCATATAAATATTCTTCAAGACCAATATGGTTTACAACTGATACCTGCTCCCCCTCCGCGCTTACCCGGATATCTCCCCGGTAGCTCCGGTCATTCACCCTTATATCCTGTCCATCGTCTGATCTCAGTCTTACACACATACCCGCATTCAAACCGTCAAGCAGCAGACTGCCATCCATTGCAGAAAAAACCGTGTCTGTTCCCGGAGCTACGCCCTTTATCAGAGAACCGTTATCATGGAAAAGATCAAAATCGTCTTCTGAATAAAAAGAAACCGGGCTTTTTGACTGGAGAACCAATACTCTTATTTTTGAAGGAAACAGACGTTCGGAAGAAAAAGATATGTCGTCAACAAGTCCTTCACCTCTCTCGTAATCTTTCAGCTCTTTTTCAATTTTGTTATTTTTAAAATAATCACTAAAATTTAACTCCAAATAGTGATAGAACCTCTTTGCCTTCTCTTTTTTCCCCAGCCTTAAAAAGGCTTTTGCTGCATTATGATATGCAGAACAAATTTCAGGGGCATCGGGAAACCTTTCAATCAACTTAAGATAAACTGAAATTGCGTTTTTCTCATCACCCAGATAATTAAGATAGAGATCACCAAGACCTTTATAATAAGAGGCTGTCTCTTGATCCTGCCATTTATCCATATTCATCTCTATATCATTATAGAAACTTAAGGCTTCAAGATATCTGCCTTTTTTCAAATAATCCGAAGCATACTGAAGCAGGTCCTTCTCGGCACAGGAAACTGCAGCAGGCACCAAAAGAATAAGAAAAAGCAGTCCGATTATTTTCTTTTTGTTTAACAAAATATTCACCGAAAAACAGTTAATGATTAACTGCGGTTAATGGTTAATATCCCTTAGCTGGCTGCTAAGAGTTGCTTTTTTATACCATTCTTTAAAGTTGAATCCCACAGAAATTTAACAACCGGCCGATATTGACTTTAAATTTATCTGTCTTATATTAAAGAATATTAAAAATAAATAAAATAAACATAAAAAAGAATTTAAATGCAATCTGTTAAGTTTACCATAAAATCACAGGAAGTCCTGAATAACTGCCAGAAAATAACTGAGAAATATTCTCATCAGCAAATAGAGCCTGAGCATCTTCTGCTGTCGATCCTAGAGGAAAATAACGGAATTGCAGGAACCGTATTTAAAAAACTCAGGACAGACCTTAATTCTATTTCAAACAGCCTGGACATGGAACTTCAGAAAATCCCGCAGATATCAGGATCAGGAATTAAATAAGCCGACCTCTCCCCCAAAACAGGCAAAATACTTGAAAACGCTTTAAATGAAGCAAAGCAGTTAAATGATGTCTATATAAGCATTGAACATATCATACTTGCCATATCAGAAGCCCATGACACACCGGCTTCAAAAATTCTTATTTCTCATGGGGCTTCAAAAAATTCCCTTTTTAAGGCATTAACAAAAATCCGGGGATCACAACGGGTCACAGACCAAAATCCGGAACAAAAATGCCAGGCACTACAGCAATATGCAAAGGACCTTACAGAACAGGCCCGAGCGGATAAACTCGATCCTGTCATCGACCGGGATTCTGAGATCAGAAGAATCATACAGGTGCTTTCCCGAAGAACAAAAAACAATCCTGTTTTGATCGGAGAACCCGGTGTGGGTAAAACAGCGATCGTTGAAGGACTTGCCCAGAGAATCATTAACGGGGATGTGCCCGAAGGATTAAAGGAAAAAATCTGGTCTCACTTGACCTTGACACCATGCTGGCAGGAGCAAAATACAGAGGTGAATTTGAAGACCGGCTGAAAGCCGTACTTAAAGAAATAAAGGAGTCAAACAGCCAGACAATTATGTTTATCGATGAACGGCACACGGTTGTCGGTGCAGTTGCTGCTGAAGGCTCTGTGGATGCATCAAATATGCTCAAACCCGCACTTGCACGGGGAGAACTTCGATGTATCGGAGCAACCACGATTAATGAATTCAGAAAGTACATTGAAAAAGACGCGGCACTTGAAAGAAGATTTCAGCCGGTTATGGTAAAAGAGCCCACCGTTGAGGACACCATATCAATCCTGCGCGGTCTTAAAGAAAGATATGAGGTCCACCATGGTGTCCGCATTAAAGACTCTGCTATTGTGGCTGCAGCAACACCTTCACACCGGTATATCTCCAACCGTTTTCTTCCGGATAAGGCTGTTGATCTGAGTGACGAGGCGGCTTCATCTTTACGGATGGAAATCGACAGACTGCCCTCAGAGATTGACGAGGTCCAGAGAAAGATCATTCAGCTGGAAATAGAACGGGAAGCACTGAAAAAAGAGAAGGACAAGGCATCAAAAAAGCGTTTAAATACGATTAACAGCGACATCAAAGATCTTAAAAACCAGTACGGCGACAGAAAAAAGCAGTGGGAGAAAGAAAAATCAAATCTTCAGACAATAAGGAACTTAAAAGAAAGCAATAACGAAAACAAAATGCTCAAGGAAGAGATCGATACCGATGACATCGCAGAAATCGTTTCAAAATGGACAGGCATCCCGGCCGGCCGGATGTTGGAAGGAGAGATTGAAAAGCTTGTACATATGGAAGAACGTATAAATAAACGTGTTATCGGCCAGGACAATGCCGTAACACTTATATCAAATGCGGTAAGAAGAGAACGCTCCGGCCTCCAGGATCCGGACAGACCTCTGGGATCATTTATCTTCCTCGGTCCCACAGGTGTTGGAAAGACCGAACTTGCGCGAGCTCTGGCAGAATTTCTGTTTGATGAATTTGAAAAAGCACATCCTGATGTCTTTAATATACTTTTACAGATAATGGATGACGGCCGTTTAACAGACGGCCATGGCAGAACCGTTGATTTTAAAAACGCCATCATAATCCTGACCTCAAACCTTGGCAGCAATATAATCCAGGAAACAAGCAGTGAAAACCGTGATGAAAAAGTAATGGAAATACTGCGCCAGACATGTAAACCTGAATTTTTAAACCGTTTAGATGAAGTTATTATATTTAACAGCCGGGAAAGAGATCACATTAAAAAAATAGTCGGCATTCAGCTTGACCTTCTCAGGGAAAGACTTGATGACAAAAAAACCACCCTTGAATTAACGGATAAAGCTCTGGATTTTATCGCAAACCACGGCTATGAGCCGGTTTATGGGGCACGGCCCTTAAAACGAGCCATTCAAAAACATATTCAGGATTCCCTGGCAATGATGATTCTTGAAGGTAAATATAAAGACGGAAGTAGAGTAACCGTTGATGCTGAAATCTCCGGAGATAAGCTTAACTTTATAACATAACCGAAATCCAAACGCACAAAATCGCCCCCCCCCCTGCCAAGCAGCACCTTTTTCAACAAAAGATTCCGGCCAGCAAAACAAATCTAATCCACCCCGGAAGTCACTTACATACACCCTGTTTTTTTAATTTCTTTGAATATTTTTCTTGCATTAAATCTTTTTTCGTTATTTATTAGTATAACTAAAAACAACTACTATTATTTAAGCTGTTACAACCTAACAACATTAAATGAG
>CAYLYF010000069.1:0-20937 GCA_964387595.1 uncultured Thermodesulfobacteriota bacterium
ATGTTTATCTTTTAAATAAGGTTCTTCAATAAAAATTAACGCTAAGAAAAGTCGGGGTATTTATATGAAAACCAACTGTTTTAACTTTGTATTCTATAATAAATACTAAAAAGTTACCCACAGATTTTGTTGACGAAGCCTTTTTTTAGACCCAAAAAACATTAAATCGATTCACAAAGACGGATATACCTTTTAAACTCAGAACGGTTTTTAATATTATCAGGCAGATAAAACAGATATTGAAGCGCTGCCGGACCGTTATGCTCAACAGCGGATGCGACAGACCTTAAAATCAGGACTTTTGGATTGAGCCGACTGTCTTTTAATGTTTGAAAAAATCCCTGTAAAGAAAGAAGATAATCAAAAAGTTCAATTGACAGGTCAACCCTGCCCTGGCTCATTTCTTTAATTGAAAGTCTGAGGACATATCTTTCGAAATCACCGGTATTAAGAGAAACCGAATTAACTGCATTCTGTGAAAGGATAACCGCTCTTTGCTCACTGTTCAACCCATAATCCTGAGGGTCTACATAGGCGCTAAATTCGGACGGTTCAACCGGATATTTATCATCGTTTCCATACCATCTTAGGAAAATCAAAAAGCCTTTTAGAAAACGTGAAAAAGTTTGTTCTGAGGAATGAACAAGTTTCGCTTTCACTCTGTCATCGCCCCAGAGTATTGTTCTGGACTTTAAATATGTATCCGGCAGACTTTCAGCAAATTTAAAAATATGACGGTACTTAATATGAACCGGACAGATTAAACCATGATTCCCCAGAACATATTTATCTAATGTTCTTTTATCCTGTTTTCTTTTTAATTTACTGCTGTTAAGAAAGCGTATATATGCAAAGATAAACTTCTCATCAATTTTAATAAGCGGATACTTTGACTTTTCATCATCCATAAAGTCCCGGCATCCTTTTAAAGCCGCTCTTGAGAATACTTTATGCAGATCACTTATCTTCCGGCTTTGAAGACGCTTGTATTTAGTACACCAATGACCGGGTTCTCTTTCAAGATTTAACTTATGAATATCTTTATCGCTAATCACATTGTCTTTAATTGATAAACAATAAGAGCAATATCTTACAAAATTTTTATCATTCAGTTCCGAAGCAGGTACACATCCATAGAACCTGCAGTTATGACAAGCCTCTCCGCTATTTTTAAAGTTATATACTTTCCCCATAAACTTTAAATATTTGAATGGTAGTTAAGTAGACATGTCAGAAATATAATTGAACGTATAAGATTTATTATTCTAAGAAGCTGTTTAAACCGGGTCGGTGTTTTTAATTTTCACGTGGATCCTGGAGTCCCTGAACACGTAACCCCTTACTTCTATCTATCTTAAACAGAAAAGTTCAGTCCGGTATGATAGCAGGCCTTCAGAAGAGAAATATTTAACGGGTAATCTTTTTTTACAAGTCTTAAAGGTAATTCCAGTTTTAAATAAAGATCTTTTAATTCATTTTCACTCATTTTGATCTGACCCGGGACAACAAGACGTTTACCCAGAAGCGATTTAAAGCTATTATCCGGGCCCATTATTTCTGTTATAAATCCAAACAGTTCAATGGCCGGTTTTGAATCAGCTTTATCAGACGACCCCTGGGACATCAAAAGTACAAATTTCTTATTCCATACCGTCCAGGGAGTATGAATCAGACCATCATCTTTTAACTGAACATTCACAAAGGAGCGGAAACGGTCCAGGACTTTTTTCAGATCGCCGGTTACATGGTGAAAATATACAGGAGAGGCGAAAACGATAGCATCCGCTGAAAGGATCTTTAAACTTAACTCTTTCCAGTCATCACCTCTTAGGGCGCATCTTTTAACGAGGTTACACCGGAGGCAGCCGCGGCAGTGCTTTATATTAAGGTCCTTTACCTGAACGATCTCAACCTCTGCACCGGCATTTTTTGCGCCGCGCAGCAGCTCATTCAGCATTATTGCTGAGTTACCCCTGTTTCTTGGACCACCGTTTATTGCGAGAACTTTCATATCAATCGATTATATGCTCATCCGGATATCCCATCGGTATACTGTCAGACTCTTCTTCCTCAGGCTTTTCTTCTTCTACCGGCGGATTTTCTGCCAGATATTTTGAAACGATAATACCGCACATGGGACATTCACCCAGACCTTCATGAGCTGTTATAAGAGAATCATTGTCAGACTGTGCTTCATAGCCACATTTTGGACAAACAGGCAATTTTTCAGGCGCCGTATCCTTTTCTTCAACCGTCTCACGTTCAAGTGAAAGCCCAGAGGTATCAACCTCTTCAATTTCAACCCGGCATACTGCGCCGGTATTTTCAATAGCATCCTTGTATTTCATAGCGAACTCATTATCAATATTTTTCTTTACGACCTGTCTATTCCCTGAAAAAAGTGTATTCACCTGTTCATCCGTTAACTTGAAAAGTTTTGCCATCTTACCTTTAACCGTATCCATATTAGCACCGGGGAATATTTCACCGTTTAAAACTATTCTGCAATTATTTTTATTCATTACACCACCTTTAAAACAATATTTAGAACAGCGTGTTTTGCAAAATAAAACCTTAAATTTATTTGCAAAGCTTCACTTTATCTATCACAACAGTTTTTCAATATCAACCATGAAAGTGACTATTATAATTAATAATATACTTACTTACTTATCAATTTGATGTAAAATTATAAGTTATGAAAAGATATCTAATAAAAGTTATTATTGTAATAACACTTTCCTTAATTGTAAAAAAATCAAATTCCGAAGATACAGGTAACCATTACCCCATAATTCTTGTCCATGGTTTCAAGTAACTGGGATAGAGCGATCGAACTCTATTATCAAATAAAAGGCGGTCCACTTCATACGGCAAAGAACATTCTGAAAAATACCGGCACACACAAAGTGTCCCGGAGAAATTCTACTCTGATCCACTGTATCTGGATTGGGACAGCGATCACCCCGTCCATCTTGTGGGTCACAGTATAGACGGCCAAACCATAAGGATGTTGGCAGCTTTGCTTGCGGAAAAGCGCCTGAATTTGAGGGCATTCTCCTTGACCCAAACGGCTGCCCCCCTTTCCAGCGAAAAGGATACATGAAAAGTATTACCACAATTGCAAGCCCTCATCTGGGCTCTTCACTTTTTGACCCGTTCCATGATTCTTTTATAGGTCTTGACAAATTATTCATGATAAGCACACTACAGGCCGACGATATTTTGTCTTCTGAACTCTACAATTTTAACCTTGAACAATGGGATGTTCCTGGTCTTTTCACTGATTTTAGGACTTTCTGTGCCCCCGGAAGGTTATCAGGGCACAAGACTCAGCTGGGAGGAGAACGACGGAGTGGTGAATACCGCTTCCATGATAGCCCCCACCATCGGCTGCGATGATACCTGTGTGGATTTTAATGAAGCCCCCCCCAAAGGCACCTGGAATTATATGGGTAAATATTATGTTGACCATACCTATATACTGGGTGAAAGCATGATTTTGCCATACGAGATAAACTTCCTGCAGGACTTTTATCTTAACCTTGCAAAACTCCTGGATAGCCTGTAAAGTTGTTCATAGAAACAAGGTGATTTATGATGTTTGTTCAGACTTAGTCATTGGCTTTAGAAATCTGCGGGCTAACAAATAGATATTAAGTGTGATATCAACTTGAACCCTGGAACCTTTAAATCCTCGAATCCTCGTCCGATTAAATATAGCTAAATGTTATAACTATAATAAAACGTAAAAATGCCTGCTAAAAACTTAAACATAAACATCCCTCTCTCAGAAAGAATGCGCCCGGGATCAATTGAAGATTTTGTGGGTCAGGACCACCTGCTTGGCAAAGGAAAAATATTAAAACATATTATTGAAGACAAAGAGTTTTATTCGATCATCCTCTGGGGCCCGCCTGGAACAGGAAAAACAACCCTCGCACACATCATTGCCTCCTCTTCTGACAGCTTCTTTATACCCTTAAGTGCAGTTACCTCAGGAATAAAAGATGTACGCCAGGTGATAAAAGAAGCTGTTGAAAACAAAGCTGAAACAGGGAAGCAGACACTGCTTTTCATTGATGAGATCCACCGGTTTAACAAGGCGCAACAGGATGCGTTTCTCCCTCATGTGGAAAAAGGAGATATTGTTCTTATCGGAGCGACAACTGAAAACCCCTCTTTTGAGGTTATTTCACCGCTTTTATCCAGGACAAAAGTCTTGGTATTAAACTCCCTGACACATGACCAGATAAAATCAATTCTTAAAAGAGCGCTTAAAGATCAGGATAAGGGGCTCGGCAGTATTAAAACTGAGATATCTGACAGTGTACTGGAACACATCATAAATTTCTGTCAGGGAGATGCCCGAATTTCTCTTAACACCCTTGAACTTGCGGTTATGCTGGCAGCGCCCCTTAAAAGCGGTACTAGAAAAATAACCAAAGAAATCGTTGAAGAAGCACTGCAAAAGAAACTGCTGCTTTATGATAAAAACGGGGAAGAACACTATAATATCATTTCTGCTCTTCACAAAAGCTTAAGGGGAAGCGATGCCAACGCATCACTTTACTGGCTGGCACGGATGCTCGAAGCAGGTGAAGACCCTTTATATATTGCCAGACGATTAATACGGTTTGCAAGTGAAGACATCGGAAATGCAGACCCAAATGCCCTTCAGATCACATTGAACGCTAAAGAAGCCTATCATTTTATCGGCCTTCCCGAAGGCAAACTGGCGCTTGCACAGGCAGTTATCTACCTTGCAACCGCACCCAAAAGCAATTCCGTTTATACGGCTTATGCAGCCGTAACCCAGACGGTTAAGCAGACCGGCGCACTGCCGGTACCTCATCATATCAGAAACGCACCCACCCGATTGATGAAGGACCTGGGCTATGGCAAGGGATATAAATATGCCCATGACTATTCAGATGCGATTATTGACCAGGATTGCCTGCCGGATGAGATCAATGACCGAAAATTTTATACGCCCTCAAAAAGAGGCTTTGAAAAGATCATTAAAGAACGTATGGATTACGTTGAAAAATTAAAAAGGGACAAAAAAAAGAGTGGCCAATAGACCACTCTCGATATTCTGCTTTATCTATATTATAAACAGACAATAACTTTTTACGGTGTCGTCAAGCCTAGGGTGTCCAGCGCTGATAAACCCTGAACCCCTCTTTCCTGAAATCCGCATTCGCAACAGTAACCATTTCCGGAGTGATTTCAGTCAGAGTAAAATCATCTTTCACTCCCTGACGGTAGAGTTTTAACCTTTCCTCACGCTGTTCAGGGGTCGCATCTTTGGGTACCCGTGCACCAAATTCATAGGGAAGAAGATCCACCATTATTTTTTCATAGATCGGGTCATCTCCTTTGATCAGTCTTGCTTTTCCCTTTATCTGGACACAAAGGAAACCGGCAAAGGTAGCACTGTCAAACTCTTTATGGTAATTCATGCTGACTTTAGGATTTGCTGCAATATGCCTGAGTTTTTCGGTTCCGTTTTCATGAAATCCGTAAAGTTTTTTGGTTTTTGGATCAAGCGTCCATTCACAGGTTGTTGTCAGCGGAACGTTGTTAAGACAGGTTCCCAGAATATAAGTCTTGGAATTATTCTTAAGACCGCCAATTGCTTTTTCGATTTCAGCCCAGATCCGCTCCTTTTTCATAACACCTTCATTTTTGGAGTATCCGGGTGAATCGTCATAAAGATAGACCTGTGTTGCGGTTGTTTTTGCATCATACTTTATCTCATGACAGTCATTACAGGATAAACCGGGCTCGACTTCAGGATGCCCGCTCCCGACTTCTGCAGAAGAATCTATCGTCTCGCCTTTTTGAGCTACCTCTATCTCCGCAACCGCAGTTTCGGCTTCTTTTGAAGATACAGTCTCAGTTTTCTCTACAGGGACTGACTCTACTTTCACTGCGGTATCAGCTGTAGATTTAGACTTATCCGGAGCCTTTGTGTCTGTACAGGCAAACATAACAACAGCACATACAAGTAAAACTAAAATATTTTTACTTTTGTTCATTTTATACCCCTTAAATATTAATATTCATATTTTATTAGTGTGCTAACAATTATAAAAGTTAAGCGCTTCCCTGTCAAATAATTAATTTTTAGTCTGTAAAAACCGGATAAAAAAATTAATAAACAGAGCGACTGTAAGCAGAATAAATCCAAGAGCCAGGCCGACACTAAATTCACCTTTACTTGTCTCCAGTGCAATTGCTGTGGGGATGTTCCGGGTCACCCCCCTGATATTTCCGCCGAGCATCATGGATGCGCCCACCTCACCGATCACCCGGCCAAAACCCGCGGCAATTGCGGCGATAACAGCAAACCTGGATTCAAGTGCAACAGCCACGGCAGACTGTAAACCACTGGCCCCAAGAGATACCGCCGTTTTTCTTATTCTTGGATCAACCCCCTGGGATGCAGAAATGGTAAGAGCAATAATAATAGGTGTGGCAAGAATAAACTGACCGATGATCATCGCTGAAGGCGTAAAAAGAAGATCAAAGGTTCCAAAGGGCCCCTTGTTCGATATCAATGAATAAACCATCAGACCGACAACAACCGTCGGAAAAGCCATTAAGGTATTAAACACTGTAATGACTGTCCCTTTTCCCTTAAAGGCATTCATTCCTATTAAAAAACCAAGCGGAACACCAATTAAAGAAGCCAGAAGTATGGCTATGGTTGATATCTTAATTGATATAAATGTAATGGAAAAAACCTCACTATCAAGTGAGAAAATAAGTTTTAGCGCATTAATAAAACCATCTAAAAGATACTCCATACCTACACCTTGCTAATAAGAGTTTCCGAAACCTCTCTTTCATAATCAACATCGGAACCTGAAAAAACCCTGCTTAATATTTTTGCAGCAGCAGGAATTGCGAAATCTTCGTAATATTTCCTAGCTAATTTTGATTTGCCAATTGAAGTGGTATCAGACAGACAACACTTATTCATCACACAACTAAAATTAAATTCATCATCAAGTAAATTTTTTATATTTAAATTTCTTAAAACAAGATCAGCTTCATCACCTGTTAGGGTTCCATCCCAGAGATCGATTCCAAATCCCTTCATCAAAAGGGAGCAACTGTTAAGATTTTGATGTACTTTAAAAGCATCAACTTCATTATTATTAAATATAATTTCACCGGATATCATAATTTTGGCATTGATCTTTTTGCATAACGGAACTCTGATGGCAAGCGAATAAATCCGGCAGCCAAGACAGGGGTTATAAAAGCCAAACCTCTTTTTTATCTCTGCGGCATGGGAGGTGTTTAATGCTCGGAAAAATGAGGGTGCTCCCACCAGCACAGGATCCAACACATAAATTTTAAGTTTTTTCTCCATGACGGTCTTTACCTGTTTTAAATATTTTCCAAAAGCCGGCCAGTCACCGTACTCAATACCGGCATAGGACAAAACAGGCAAAAACGCATCCACCCTTTTGGTTGAAAGAACCTTTAATGCAGATAAAACATGATTCGGGTTCCTAATATCGCCGACCGCGACCAAAGGTATCTGTTTGATCTCATCAATTTTTTCCGCAGAAAGCTGTTCTTCCGGGATAGTACCGAAAATCTCACTTTTCTCAGCTAAAATCTTTAAGTCTTTCTTTTTACCAAACATCAAACATCCGCTATAATCTTATTTCAGGAAAAGCAATTACATCTTCAATTTTATTTTTATTAAGCAAAAGCATCACCAGACGATCAATTCCAAGAGCGATACCGCCGGATTCCGGAATACCCCTATTTACAGCATCCATAAAACCGCCATCTATATCATACTTTTCTTTGCCAAGCTCTTCCCTTCGCTTTAAAGCCTTTTTAAAATAGTTCTCATGACCGGCCACGCCGGTCAGCTCGGAATAAGCGTTGGCTATTTCAACACCCTGCATATAAAGTTCAAACCGTTCACAAACCCGCCCGTTGTCTTTTATTTTTGATAATGCAGAAAGCGGTGCCGGAAAATCCATTACAAAAACGGCATTGGCTGTTTTTAAGTACGGATCGACCTTTTCTGCCCAGTCACGAAAATATCTGTCCTCATCCCACTTAGTTGATGGCTGCCAGCCTGCAGCTTTCTCATACAGTTCATCAACAGTTATTCTTTTAAAAGGCGTATTAATCTTTTTTTTATCTAAACCATCAGCATCAAAGACAAAAGCTATCAGCGCCTCGGTTTCCAGCATAATATCCTTATAGTCAGAGCCTGTCCGGTACCATTCAAGTATGGTAAATTCATGATTATGCAGATCTCCGGACTCTTCTGAACGAAAAGCACGGGCTATTTGATAAATATTATCAATTCCAACGGAAAGAAGACGTTTCATGTGAAGTTCAGGAGAAGTCGAAAGATAGTACGCCTCTCCTGAAGAAATGGGTTCGATATATGGATCGATTCCGGGACATTTCACCATTACTGGCGTTTCTACTTCAAGATAGTCCCTTGCATTAAAAAAATTTCTTATTTTGCTTAAAATTTTATGACGGGACTTTAGTACTTGAGAAAAATCAGGCGGAAAAACATTTTTTGAGGAAAAACCGCTCCTCATTTTTTAACTCTTTCAACATAAGCGCCGGTTCGGGTGTCAACAACGATCCATTCTCCTTCATTTACAAAAAGCGGAATATTTAATACATGACCGGTTGATAAAGTTGCCGGTTTTGTTGCACCCGTTACCGTATCGCCTTTAACTGCAGGATCAGTTTCAGTTATCTCAAGCTCTACAAAATTCGGGGTTTCAAGACCGATAGGTCTTGAATTGAAAAAAAGAGCTTCAACTGTCATATTATCAACAAGGAAATTTTTAGCATCCCCCACCTGATCTTCAGTAAGCTCATACTGTTCATAGGTATTATTATCCATAAAAGTATATGTGCTGCCCTGACAATACAGAAACTGCATTTCTACTTCATCAACAATCGCCTCATCCCCTATCTTCTCACCGGATTTATAGGTCTTGTCCATTGCATTACCGGTAATCATGTTCCTAAGTCTTGTGCGGGTAAACGCCTGTCCTTTCCCGGGTTTTACAAACTGAAAATCAACAACGATCCACGGATCGCCGTCCATTAGTATTTTCAGATTTTTTCGTATTGCAGTTGTATCCAGCATCCCTTCACTCCTTAACTTTAATAATATTTATATTTAATTGTGTTTAAAATGACCGTTTTTTAAAAAGAAACACACTAAGAAACCAGAAAAGAAGAGTATAAACAATCATATTAGCACTGAGAGAGATAATATCATAATTTTTCTCGGACATATCTATAAAAGATGCACTGATGAACTGTAAATCACCAAATTTAGGCAGAAAGTTATATATTAACTCAACCTTCTCCGACGGTACCCATACCAGCTTTATTTTATCAAAATGAAAAGGAAGAGAAAGCCACAGGGTCAGCAAATATATAAACATACTGACCAGAGGGGTAACAATTCTAGGCATAAAAAACGATAAAGCCACAGTCATCAGACAGTAAAGTATTAAGGTAGGCAGCATAATTAAAAAACTAAACAGAATATTCGGGTTAAACTGTTCCATTTCAACATAAAACAAAAACAGGAAAACACCGGCCAGCAAAAATAAATTAAATGCGGAAATCAAAAGTATAGACAGTATCTTACCCGCAACAAACTGAGACCTTGATACAGGTCGGCTAAGGGTCATGGCAACGGTGCCCTCTTCTTCTTCCTTTGTTAAAAGATTTGCTGACAATAAACCGCACAGCATGACACTCCAGAAAATAATACCATGAAATCCGGCTTCCATTGCAATATTCTGCTGAGTATTCAAGTCTATAAGCATACTTTTATTTGTTGCCATTTTCGGGGTACAGCTCTTTCCCAGAAATATAAAAAAGATAGCCATTATCAGGATAAAATAAAAGACCCGGTAACGCAGACACTCTTTAAATCCAACTTTTGCAATTGCCCATATTTTCATTGACTATCTCCATTTTTTACCAGACGATAAAATATTTCTTCAAGTGATTCACCCATCCGGGAAAAGGACATGACCTTACCGCCCTTTTGGTCTATAATACGGTGAACGGTCAGGGCCTCATTATGATCTTTTAAATACACTTTCAGATAATTTCCTTCATTGGTCATATTTTTAGTTGAAAGAGAATTTATCTCCCGTTCCATATCATCATTAAATCCCTCTACAACTAATTCAAGATGTGTATTTTTGCCGGAAATATCAGAGGTGCTTCCGGTCTGCACGATTTTGCCATTGTTTAAGATCGCGATGGTATCACATGTCCTTTCGATCTCAGACAATAAATGGGAATTTAGAAAAACTGTTGTACCCTGATTTTTCATATCTAATAGAACCGATCTTAACTCCTTGATACCAACAGGATCAAGACCGGATGTGGGCTCATCCAAAAGCAAAAGTTCAGGACGCCCGAGCAGAGCCTGAGCAATTCCGGCCTTCTGTGTCATGCCTTTCGAAAGTGTTCCCATTCTCCTTTTTCTTTCATCAAAAAAACCTACTGTTCTCAGCGCAGTCTCAACTTCAGATTTAATCTTTTTAGTTGGTATTTCAAATAGTTCTGCATGAAACCTAATAAATTCCTCAACCGTTAAGAACTTATAGATCCTCATATTTTCTGAAAGAAAACCGATATTTCTCCTGGTGGTATGAAGATTAACCGATTTTCCAAAAATGTGAGCACTGCCATAATTAGGCTTAACAAGATTTAAAAGTATCTTAACAAAGGTGCTCTTACCGGCACCATTGGGGCCGAGAAAACCAAATATTTCGCCCTTATTTACTTTTAGGCTCAGGCTGTCCAGTGCCTTTATTCTGCCATAATTTTTTACAATATTTTCAGCTTCAATTGCATACGACATAGTTATATTCTCTATTAGGTAATTTTTACAAACACATGTTATAGCATGATAATCTCATAAAAACCAGAAACTCCTAAAATTATAAATAGAATAAGTGAAACGCCATTTAAGATTTTATGGTATTTTAAGATCTTTTCATTTTTCTGATTATTTTTCAGCAGGATAAAACCTGTTGTTGCCCCCATTGCAAAGATCAACATCATGGCCATTGCCAGATATTCATGAAACATCATATCTAAAATATAGTTTTCTTTTACCGCCCATTTTGAAATAATGATTCCGATACCGGCACCCATAAAAGTTGAGAAATAATACAAAAGGCCGCAATTAAGATGAATCACCCTGTTGAATCCCCGTCTGGTAATTCCTGTTATGAAATTAAAAATTCCGAAAAAAAATGAGAACGACTGTCCCGCCGGATGGATATAAAGAAATTGTTTCATATTTTAACCCCTCTATTAAGAATTCACCCGATATATATACTTCAAAGTAGTCAAATTACCATTAATTGTCAATTAAGAATAAATGAATATGAAGCTATAAAGGCTTAAAATATACGTGCACATGGCTGCCATGACAAAAGATCCTTCTGACAGGATAAATTCCTCTCTGTAATATGAAAAAATACATTAATAATTATTCTTAGCCTATTGAAGACATCCGCTCTTCGCGGAAGGCGGGAATTTTATTTTATGCTGGAAAGCTGCGCTAAATACTGAATGATAAAATGATAATATTTTTCCTTGAAAATTTATTAAAATAATGAATTAATATGTTTTGTATTATATTTATATTAATCTATATTGCTAAAATAACTAATATAATAGGATTAGAGCAAAACGCAACCAACTAACCCTGCAGCATCCAACAGACTGACATCAATGATAACACAAAACGATACAAAAAATCCCGGCTATATAAAGCACCGTGCACGTTTAAAAGAACGTTTTATGCTAAATGGAATAAAAGGCAGCAAAGACTATGAGGTTCTTGAGCTTATTCTTGGTTTTTCTATTGCCCGTAAAGACGTTAAACCTCTGGCTAAAAACCTTATAAAAAAATTCAAAACACTTCAGGGAGTACTTGATGCCCCGATAAATGAGATCAAAGAAGTTAATGGCATTGGAGAGCATTCTGCAATACTGATTAAATTAATAAAAGAATCCTCTGATCATTATCTCAAACAAAAAACCATTCAGACGGATGTTATCTCTTCCCCGTCTGCGCTGTTAAAATATCTTAAATCGTCCATGGCTTACTTAAAAAATGAACATTTCCGGGTCCTTTACTTAAATTCAAAAAATGAAATCATAAACGATGAGACAGTTCAGGAAGGAACTGTCGATGAAACACCGGTATATCCGAGGAAAATACTTGCAAAAGCACTTGAAGCCAACGCTGTTTCCCTTATTTTTGTTCACAACCATCCAAGCGGACATCCTGCACCCTCACATCATGACCGGAAACTCACCAACACCCTGATCGATGCTTCTCAAACGTTCGGAATAAAAGTACATGACCACATCATCATCGGAAAAACCGGCTATTTCAGTTTTAAAGAGGAAGGCCTGATATAACTGCCCAAAATCAGCTTTTGGCTCAGTAAACACACGGTTCCATAGAACCCTTCATGAATTAGTTCTAAAAGGGTGTGCTTTTGTTTTTCAAATCCCAGTCAACGCAGCCGAGTGGTCTCGGCTTGCCGGGATCAAAGTTGAGGGCGGCCTTTCTTTTGCTTCGTTTGAGTCAATGATAAACATTGACTCAAATGAAGGACAAAAGTTAAGTATTTATTTATGTCATAGACTGCAAAATCTAATAATAAAGAATAAAATGCCATGAAAAGATTCGCTTCAATTGATATCGGCACACAAACCATACGGCTGCTTATAGCTGACTGTGACGAATCCAGCAGTATGGTCCCATTATTCAGAGACCGACAGATCATTCGCCTTGGAGAAGGAATGAGCAGTAACAACGGTCTTGGAGCAGAACCGGTAAACCGGGCCGTTAAATGCATTTCCTCATTTAAAAGAACCTGTGATCAATATGATGTCGAAAAAATATTTGCGTCATCTACTGCCTGTGTAAGGGAAGCTTCAAACTCAAATGATTTTATCAGCAGTGTATTTAAGGAAACAGGGATAACACCTGTTGTTTTATCCGGAGAAGATGAAGCCCTTCTCTCACTTAAAGGCGTGCAGTCAGTCACCCGGTCCTTTAATACTTCACTCGTCATAGATATCGGCGGCGGAAGCACAGAACTTATTCTAACAGACAAGGGGGAAAGCACCTTATCTGAAAGTATTAAACTTGGTGTTGTGAGCCTTGCAGAAAAATTCCTGAAAAACGACCCTCCCCTCTCAAGAGAAACTGACAATATTATCAAAATCATTAACAGCAAATTAATCTCCGGCAGCAAGATCATTAATGAATCCGCAAATAAAAAGATCCATCAAAAATTCATAGGCACTGCGGGAACAGTAACAACTCTTGCTGCTATGGACTTAAAAATGACCGATTATGACCCTGAACGTATCAATGGGCACACTTTAACAAAAGGGAAAATAAGAACCCTGTTGGATAAAATGGTTAGATTGTCATCAGCTGAGCGGAGTTTAATTACCGGTCTTGAAAAAGGCAGAGAAGTTGTAATCATCCCCGGCACATTAATTCTCTTAGCAATTTTAGAGTTTACGGACTGTGAACAGCTGATCGTAAGTGATTCCGGCTTACTGGAGGGAATACTACTGGATAATATCTAAGGTGTTTTTAAACATCCGCATCACAACCGCTTGACATAAGCCTTTATTTTGTATAAATTAAATAGTTAATAAATCGGCATTTTTTATAGGAAAAATATCATGAACAATGAAAAAATAGCATCAAGTCTGACTTTTGATGATGTACTGCTGATTCCCCAGAAGTCAGAAGTACTTCCAAAAGACATTGATGTCACAACACTTCTTACAAACAACATTAAACTGCACATACCGCTGGTAAGTGCGGCAATGGATACGGTTACGGAATCACAGACTGCCATCACAATGGCGAGAGAAGGCGGAATCGGTATTATTCACAAAAACATGTCTGTTAAAGAACAGGCAATTGAAGTTGTAAAGGTGAAAAAATCTGAAAGCGGGATGGTTGTAAACCCGATAACGGTCAATCCCGACCAGAAAATACATGAAGCACTTAAAATAATGTCACAGCACCAGATTTCGGGGTTCCCGGTAGTGAAAGAGGGAAAACTTGTCGGTATACTGACAAACCGTGATTTAAGGTTTGAAACTGATTTTGATAAAGACATCTCTGAGGTAATGACCAAAGAAAATCTGATCACCGTATCTCCGGATACCACCCTTGAAAAGGCCCGTAAGATACTTCATAAAAACCGGATTGAAAAGCTTCTGGTCATTGATGACCACAACAACCTGACCGGCCTGATCACGGTTAAGGATATTGAAAAAGCAGATAAGTTCCCGAATGCCTGTAAAGACAGCCGCGGCAGCCTTCGCGTCGGTGCCGCGATCGGCGTCGGTGATGACAGGGAAGCGCGCACCCAGGCAGTTATAGATGCGGGTGTAGACGTCATTATCATTGATACCGCACATGCCCATACCAAAATAGTAATAGATGCAGTAAAGGACACAAAGAGAAACTTTCCGAGCTGTGAACTGATAGCAGGAAACCTCGCAACGCCTGAGGCTGCTGAAGAGCTCATAAAATCCGGCTGTGATGCCATTAAGGTGGGTATCGGTCCCGGATCGATATGCACCACAAGAATTGTTGCGGGTGTTGGCATACCTCAAATAACAGCTATCATGGAATGTAGCCAAATTGCTAAAAAACACGGCATCCCCATTATTGCTGACGGCGGTGTTAAATACTCGGGAGACATTGCTAAAGCGATCGCTGCCGGAGCCCATTCTGTTATGCTGGGCAACCTGTTTGCAGGAACCGATGAAAGTCCGGGAGAAACAATCATCTTTCAGGGGAGAACATATAAAGTCTATAGGGGGATGGGCTCATCTGAAGCAATGAAACAAGGCAGCAAAGACCGTTATTTCCAATCAGATACGGTAGAAGATTCAAAGCTTGTCCCGGAAGGTATCGAAGGAAGAATTCCCTACCGAGGAAGCCTGTCTGCAAACATATACCAGCTGATCGGCGGACTGCGCTCAGGAATGGGATATGTCGGATGTGCCACGATAAAGGAACTCCGTGAAAAAGCCAGATTCATAAAGATCACAAGCTCCGGACTTAAAGAGAGCCATGTCCATAACATAATAATCACCAAAGAAGCTGCTAACTACCAGGTAGAATAACATAACATGCAGACTGATTTCGAAAAGATCATCATTTTGGACTTTGGCTCACAGTATACTCAGCTGATCGCACGCAGAGTAAGAGAGAGCAATGTCTATTCTGAAATACACCCGTTTAATATTCCACTGTCTGATTTAAAAGATCTTAAACCTGATGGAATTATACTTTCAGGAGGACCATCAAGTGTTTACGATGATGGCGCCCCCCTTATATCACCTGAAATATTTGGCCTTGGAATTCCCGTACTTGGGATCTGTTATGGAATGCAGCTGACCTGCCACCTTCACAAAGGAAATGTGCAATCCCACGCAAAAAGGGAGTATGGTAAGGCAGAGATTAAAATTGATATAAATGATGACCTGCTAAACGGCTTCCAGGTTAATGACAGGATACAGGTATGGATGAGTCATGGCGACAGAATCGAAGCCCTGCCGGACGGTTTTGAGACCATTGCCCATACAGAAAACTCACCTTATGCGGCAATGAGAAATAAACAAAAAAAGATATATGGCGTACAGTTTCATCCGGAAGTGGTACACACCCCCCGGGGAAAAGAGATCCTTAATAATTTCATTTTTAGGATCTGTAAATGCTCACCATCATGGAACATGAAATCATTTATCACCCGATCAATTGATGATATCAAAAATACAGTGGGTGACAAAAAGGTGATTTGCGGCTGCAGCGGCGGCGTAGATTCCACCGTGGCCGCAGTTTTGATCCATAAGGCGATCGGTAAACAGCTCACCGGTATTTTTGTTGACAACGGCGTATTAAGAAAAGATGAATTTAGAAAAGTATCAGATTTTTTAACCGATCTATTTGACCTTAACCTGGTTACCGTCGATTCTTCAAAGAGATTTCTGGACAGGCTAAAAGATATCAGCGACCCGGAAAAGAAAAGAAAGATCATCGGAAATGAATTCATAAGTGTGTTTGATGAAGAAGCGGCCAAACTCGGCAAAATAGATTTTTTAGCACAGGGCACCTTATATCCCGATGTCATTGAAAGCGTTTCCTTTAAAGGCCCGTCCGCTACAATCAAGAGTCACCATAATGTCGGCGGTCTTCCTGAAAAGATGGACATGCGGCTTATTGAACCTTTTAGAGAACTTTTTAAAGATGAAGTCAGAGAACTGGGCAGAGAGCTCGGTATACCAGAGGAATTCATCATTCGACAGCCCTTCCCAGGCCCCGGACTTGCCATTAGAATTATAGGGCCGGTAAATGAGACGGACCTAATCCTGCTTCGCGAAGCTGACGCCATTATACTGGAAGAAATAAAAAATTCGGGCCTCTATGAAAAGATATGGCAGACCTTTGCAGTACTTTTGCCCATTAAAACTGTTGGGGTAATGGGTGATGAACGCACCTATGAAAAAGTTATTGTTCTGCGGGCCGTTGAAAGCAAAGACGGGATGACTGCAGACTGGGTTCACCTGCCTTATGATCTCTTGGGTAAGATATCTAATAGAATTATAAATGAAGTTAAAGGCGTTAACCGCGTCGTTTATGATATTTCATCAAAACCTCCCGGTACCATTGAGTGGGAATAGGCACTTTAAAGTACTTAAAGTACTTGAAGTTATTTACTTCTTCAGACACTTCAAGCACTTCGGATCTTCAAGTACTTTAGGCTCTTTTGTTACTCCTAAAACTCCATATTTCTGCCAAAACAGACGCCGTAATAACACACCAGGTTGCAAAAATAGCGGGAACTATCGCGGTCTCATCCGTAAAAAGCGTTAATGCCAGAAGTGCGCCAAGACCGGCATTCTGCATCCCGACTTCAATGGCAAGGGTCCTTCTTCTTCTTTCATCAAACCGGTACAATGCCCCGGCAAAATAACCTAAAACCAGCCCGGATAAGTTCAGCATAAAAACAGCAATAAAAACCACCAGCGAGACTTTCAAAAGACTTTCCCGGTTTGCGGCAACAACAACAGCACAGATGAGTGCTATAAATACAGTTGAAAAGGCCGGAAAAATATAACTTATCTTATCAATTTTTTTCCTATAAAAACGTCTCAAAAGAAAACCCAGAAACAAAGGAAGGATGACTATCTTTATGATTAATAAAAACATCTTTAAAAAAGGCACATCAATAATGGTGTGCGCATATAAATAGGTTAAAACAGGCGTCAGAACAGGTGCAAGAAGGGTCGCTGTACTTGTAATGGCAATAGAATAGGCGACATCTGTTTTAGCCAGATAAGCAATGACATTGCTTGCCATTGCCCCGGGAACACATCCGGCAAGAATCAGTCCAAGCTTTAAAGGAACAGAAAGATCAAGCAGGTTTCCTATAACAAAAGCAAGTGATGGCATGATTAAAAACTGAGCAAATATTCCCAAAAAAACAGTATGCGGTTTTTTTAAAATTGGAATAAATTCAGAAAAATTGAGAACAGCACCTATTCCTATCATGGTGAAAAAAAACATCCACTCAATATACGGCTTAAAAAATGTCACCGGGTCCGGGGAAAAAAACCCGATAATCCCAAACAAAACCACCCAGACCGGCATTAATCGTGAAAACAGTTCAAATACGTTTTTCATCATAAATTTAATATCGGTTTATCTTCTCTCTAATTGCCTGAGTTAGAAAGAAAGAAAAAGAATTAATATTTCACCCGATCAGGCTAGTTAATGCTCCAATTCGGCTGTGGTGAAGTTTATGTTTTTCACTTGAGACCTCGAATCCTTTTATAATAACAGCTTCTTCATTCATTAGATCCGAACTATGTAAATAACAGATATTATTGAATAAAGATAATAACATTAAGAAGAAAATCAAACAAATTTTTTACCTGAAATAAATAATATGCTTGAAAAGATCAGTATATTATGATACATGTATTTATTCAGTATCTTCGGTTCAGTTACGTCCCCATCGTCTAGCCTGGCCTAGGACACCAGCCTTTCACGCTGGCGACCGGGGTTCAAATCCCCGTGGGGACGCCAATATATAAAAAAGGACTGTTATAAATTAACAGTCCTTTTTTTATTATTTACCCTAGAGTTAAAATGTCTTCCTGTTTCATCCCGCTTTCTGCGGAACGGTAAGATCATTAAATCATTGCTAAAGAAATTTGAAGCATTTTCAGTCAGTTATTAATCTTCTTCACTACATTCATTCTTAATTTATTTAAATATCAAATGTCCTTTCCTGCAACAGCTAAAATTATTTATTTTGCTGCCATTCTCTCCTGAGCCAAAACCGAGTCGATAGACTGGTAAAGAGCATCAATCACATAATGCTGATATTTTCCCACCGGCACCCCATTGTAAATAACTTTGGTTTTACCCTGTGTCAGTGTTTGTGTGTAGGGAACCGACCAGTCCGGATAATCTATCTCATCATAAACATCATAATCATCAAAACCATGAAAGTTTTTCAAGGCGTGATGAAAAAGCGTATCCGAGTTTTCTGACCAGAACTCAATTGGTAGACCAATAACATAGTCATATCCATCATTAATAGCGTCCCAGTAGGCTTCATTTGTGGAAAGATACTTATTCTCTTTGTCCCAGACAGGACCGGCAAATTCATCCTGGCAAAGAACCGTATCAGCTCTTCCAAACTTATATGATTTCAAGAGTGTTTTAATCTCTTCATGCAGCACATCACGATAAGCAGGCGCTAACTTTAGCCAGGATTCCCAGGGAAAATGATCCCAGGGCATTCCATGAACGGTAACCGCTACCTTTACATCAGACCCTTCAGGCAGGGTATCCAGCCGGTCTTTCAGCATTTCCAGAAAAGCCTGCCGCATGGGCTGGAATTGACCCATCGGCGGAGCCATAATAACTTTAATTTTTTTACCTGGATGTGCGTGTTCCCATTCCTCAATATATTCTATACTGTGATAAAATGAGGAATTAAACTCTTCAAAATGAGAATAAATAGGCATGGGTGCGCCCAGAACGATTGTATCACAGCCCGCATCCAGCATTTCCCAGAGCTTGTTTTTCATATCATCATATAAAACACTGCATTCAGCACGAACCTCAACATCTTTATATTTTTCTTTAATCTTGTTAAATGCTGCATCTATTACTTCAAAAGTTCCTTTCCAATGCGGAATTTTTTTCTGTTTGATCCCTTTGTCGTAATACCAGACATGGGCTTTCACCAGGGTTTTGTCCGTCAGGGTGGGATAGCCTGCTTTTCGCCCTTTATAAAGAAAGTATCCATGGTCCAGATGAATCCGTTTTGAAGGCGGCGCCCAGACTATTTCACCGTTTTTATATTTATCAATATAAGGTACCCCGTCTTTATCCTTTAAACTGCCGGTTTCATCCACCAGCTGAGTCGGTGTAAATTCCTCATGCTCATGAAACTTTACCGGATCAAGCAGCGCTACGCCCTTATCCATATAGGCGAAAAGCCTGAAAGGCCATGGAATAATATTATCAAAAATTTTAAAAGTAATATTATAAAAGAATTCCCTTCCCTTTCCTTCGTATATTTCAGGGACCACCAGTCCGGGTACAAAAATACCAACCTTACCCACCGGAACCGTATCCTGAGTTTTATAATGAGTTTCAAAATAGTCCGGCATTAATCTGCGGTTTTTGTATTTACTCATTCCCCAAAATCCGGCAACAATAATAACAGGCACCATAATTAAAATAATCAAAAGCTTTCGCATTCCATTCTCCTTTTCCAATTGCAATCTATTTTATTTCAAGATCAGTATCTGTCAGCATCCAGGTCGGCAGATCGTCTGCTTTAAACAGCCACTCCGGCGCATTTTCTGCCTGGTAATTAAAAATATTTGAAGCAATCTTTTGGATCTCATCATCGGTCTTGTCTTTTGTGGTAATATGAACATGCCCAAGAATTTTTGCTCCGGATTTCTTCAAAACTTTCAATGACTTTTCACGCCATTTCCTGACTTTGTTTCGAGCCCGGCGCTTCAAATAAGGGGCATGATCATCATATGAATCATAGCGCTTGATATCCAGCTCTGAAGTAGTTACCATAAACAGCATATTGTCTTTAAGAGTGTTCTTATTCATCAAGGTTTGGAGGGGTGTTTCCATCTTCCATTTTTTAACAGCGGACACAATAACCACCAGTGGGTATGATGCTAAATCAGGATGAATGGGATCAATCGGAATATCTCTGTTAAACAAGCCATCAAACTTAATTGATATCCATCCGGTAATCCCTGAATGTTTCCTTAGGTCTTTGATCTCCAAAAGCGTTCCATCAAGCGACTCACTCACAGCCTGAGCTGCTATTTTACTTTTCGCCTTAGTTGTATGTATCACCAGAATCCCCTCACGGGCAAAAACACCGGGTACCAGGATCATCGTAAAGGAAATAATAATATAGATCATGAGCAATATCCTTAACATATACTGCCCTTTTGAATCCTTTTTTTTCTGATAGTATTTCATATGATTCTCCATGAATAATCTTTTTAAATAATATTAAATTTAATCAAGCTATAATTTAATCATGCCGAAAAATTATTAAACAATAAAAATAACGGTAATTTAAAATTAATTCCTGTCCTTAATAAACTTAATATCAAACGCACCAAAAGTTTTAATTTTAATTATTTCATATCCATTGACCAGCATTGCATAACGAATGAATCGGTATCTTGCGGCCCGTTCCAGAATATCCTGCGAAAGTTTGGTAGTGTAACTTCTTTTCTGTAAATTCAACTCTTCGCCCAGTTCCGCATGAA
>CAYLYF010000070.1:0-20830 GCA_964387595.1 uncultured Thermodesulfobacteriota bacterium
GTGGGGGATTTTCAAGTGGCCACAGGTGGGGGATTTTGGGTGGCCATCGGGGATTTTCTTTATTTTCATTATAAGTCTTTTTACAGCAAGCTTTTTTCTGTTCTAAACAGTTATGCAAAATATTTTATTTTTCTACTTAAAATAACAGCAAGGAAAACCAGTAAATGACAATAATAGAACCTGCTAAACCGAATATTAATAAAAAAAACATTCTAAAACATATTGGCTGTCATCAACCAGGCGATTTGTCATACGCCACCCATAAGAAAATGACGAAATGGGAAGATAAATCAACAGAACTTATGATCCCCAGTCTAATATATAAAAAATATAAAATTAAAAATCTCAATGGCGACTTGAAACTGGAAAACAATATTTGGTTTAACAGTAATAAAATTGTCAGGATAATGCTGGACTGTAACGAAATAGTCTGTTTTCTGGCAACTATTGGAAACCGTATTGATAAGAAAATTATAGATCTTACAAGTAAAAGGCGTTCATCAGAAGCATATATACTGGATATAGTCGGTTCTGTTGCTGTGGAAAGTATTGTGAACAACTTCCATGATCGGATAAAAAAGAGAATGCAGGCTGAAGATAAAGATATAACCCTTAGAATGAGTCCTGGGTATTGTGACTGGCCGCTACGGGAGCAGAAAAAGATTTTCAGTCTACTGGATGCAGAAAAAATAGGGGTTGAGCTGAGCGCATCCAGTCTCATGCAGCCCCGCAAAACAATATCTGGAATATTCGGCATTATGCCCCCTTCCGCCGACTGCAAAAAGGCTGCATACAATCCCTGCAGCGACTGCAGAAAAGAGCATTGTATCGCCAGAAGAACAGAATTTATTTATAAAAACACAACATTAGCTACCAGTTAGGAGATTGCGTGAAAGACAGAAGAGGACTGTCCGGCGGACAGTATCAGCCGTTAACAAAAGAAGATATCCTGAAAATCCATAACACCAGTCTCAAGGTTTTCTCGGAGGTGGGCGTGGAAATAAATTATCCTGAAGCACTGGAACTGTTTCGAAATGCTGGCGCGGAGGTGGACGCTTCCAGCCGTGTGGTAAAAATACCAGCCAACATGACAGAAAATCTGATTCCGAAAGCCCCTTCTCGGATAAACCTTTGCGGCCGAGATGAAAATGGGGAACTCGACTGTGAAATCGGCGGCACAAACGTTTATCTTGGAACCGGCGGCACGGCATTAAAAGTTCAGGACCCCGGAAGTAGCGACTCACGCCCTTCCGAGTTGAAGGATATTGCAAACATGGCCCATATGGTTGAGGCCTTGGATAATATTCATTTCTATATGCTCAACGTGTTTCCAAACGATATCGAGATGAAAGATGTCGATGTGAACCGTTTCGGAGCTGCGCTTAACCGGACGCGTAAGCATATTATGGGAGGGGTGTATACGGTGCCGGGCATTAGAAAAGTCATAAAAATGGCTGAAATAATTGCGGGTTCTCCCGAGGAGCTGCGCCGTCGTCCGTTTATCTCCATGGTGGCTTGCATAATAAGCCCATTCAAGCTGGATGAAAGCTATGGGCGGCTGGCCATGGAAGTGGCCCGTCAGGGAATTCCGCTGGTAGTGCCTGCCGAACCCCTGTGCGGAGCTACAGCTCCGATTACACTGGCCGGAAATCTGGTTGTGCAGAATGTTGATACGCTGACAGGTGTGATGCTCACGCAGCTCATAAACCCCGGAACTCCGGTTCTGTACGGCTGTATATCTTCCATTACCGACCTGCGCGATATGAAATACCTTGCGGGTGCAGTTGAAATGGGGCTCATGAATGCTGCCGCAGCCCAGATGGCTCAGTTCTATGACATCCCGATCTATGCAACCGCGGGCATGTCGGATGCGAAGGTAAATGATGTGCAGGCGGGTTATGAATCGGCTATCACCAGCCTGATGGTGGGCCTTGCCGGTGGTAATTTCATCCACGATGCAGCCGGTTTTCTTGAATTCTGCATGACGGCATCCTATGACAAGCTGGTAATTGATAATGAAATCCTCGGAATGGTTATGCGTGCAGTGGAAGGCATTGAGGTAAATGATACAACCCTGGCATTTGACGAAATAAAAAAAACAGGGCCTGGCGGCCATTTTGTTTCCTCCCGCTTTACGCGCCGCCATATGCGCAACGAGCAGTACCAGCCGCAGCTGAGTGACCGTGAAAACCGTAAGCGCTGGCAGGCCGACGGATCACGCGATGCCCACACTCGCGCCACGCAGGTTGCAAAAGAAATTTTACAAGAAGCACCGACGTCCTTTATCCCGGAACCGCAACGGGAAGCTATAAAAAAAGAGATCACCGGCATTCGGCCGTTTATTATGGATTGACCTGAAAGGAAAAATAGTTCCATGCTGATAATTGGAGAAAAAATAAATGGTTCAATTCCATCTGCAAAGCAGATAATTCAAAACTTTGATGAGGATAAACTTCTGGATCTGGCTGAGCGTCAGGCTGAGGCAGGTGCTGATTATATTGATGTGAATGTCGGTACCGGAACGGGGTCACGCGAAGATGAAATACAAGCCATGAAATGGGCGGTGGCTACAATGCAAAAGCAGATTGATAAACCGCTTTGCATCGACAGCTCTGATCCGGCTGTGCTGCAGGCCGGGCTCAGCGTGCTGGATGGACGCCCGTGCATGATTAACTCAACAAATGCCGAAAAAGAACATCTGCAGCAGGTGTTACCGCTTGCACAGGCCTATAACGCACTGCTTATAGCACTCCCCATTGACGAAAACGGGATTCCGGCAACCGTTGAGAATCGTCTGTCTGTCTGTGCAAAGCTTGTTAATGCGTGCGAAAGCCAGGGGATTCCCATTGCCAACATTCTGTTTGACCCGTTGGTGCTGCCGGTCGCCACGGACACACAGCAAGGCAAAATCACGCTTGATACACTTGCCGCAATCAAACGGGCATTTCCTGCAGCAAAAACCGTCATGGGCCTTTCAAATATCTCCTTCGGGCTGCCTAAGCGAAAACGAATCAACCATGCGCTTATGCACATGGCCATATATGCCGGGCTCGATGCTGCTATTGCCGACCCTTCGGATAGGGAATTAATGCAGACGGTGAAGGCTGCCGAGGTGGTGGCCGGACGGGATCGCCACTGCAGGCGCTATACCCGTGCCTTACGCAAAGAACAATAATTATTATAAAAGGAGTTATGCTGGTGGAATACCGTGAAGGAGTTTTAGTAAAACCGTATGAACGTTTAGACCTCGAGCAGGTTAAGTTGCTGGATGAGGCTTCGTTGGCAATCCTGGCTGACCCCGGGTTCTGGTGTCACAATGAACGAGTTGCCGATTTTTTTCGAAAGCACGGCGCAAATGTTCGAGAGGAAACAGAAAAAGGCCGAAGTGTATGGCGTGTTCAGTCGCCTGCCGGCCTGATCCGCGAAGCTGTTTCCCAGGCACCCACCTCGTTTGTCCTGGGCGCCAGAGACCCCGCCAACCGCCTGCTGCTGGATGCCGAAGTTCCGAGAGTATACTTCGGCAGTGGCTCTGAAACCAATGTCTGGATAGAGACGGAGATGGAGGAATTTATCAGCAAAAAAGAACCGTCACGAGTTGTAAAGATACCGGCTTTCCAGGAATTGCGCGGCAGCGCTGACCTGCTGTGCCGGGCGGCTCATATTTGTGAACATCTTGAGCATCTGGATTTTTTCATCAGGCCGGTCAATGTCCAGGATCCGGGCATCAATGCGGACAACCATGACGCAAATAAGTTTTTTGCCAGTTTAAACAACATCACCAAGCACGTCCAGGCAGGGCTCACAAACCTCGATCGGCTTGATGATGTGCTGAGAATGGCTGAGATTATTGCCGGCGGCGCTGAGGCGTTACGTGAAAACCCTATTATTTCTTTTATTGCCTGTGTATTTAAAAGCCCCCTGCAGCTTGTAGCGGACACGGCCGACAAAGTGTTCGCCATCGTTGAAAAGGGGCTGCCTATCGTCATTTCTTCATCTCCCCAAGGAGGGTCCTCTGCTCCCATACAGGAAGCGGGCATGGTGGCGCAGATAAACGCCGAAATCTTAGCCGGTATCACGCTGACGCAGCTGATCCGGCCGGGGGCACCGGTGCTTTACGGCAGCGTTCCCGTGCGTGCCCGCATGGATGACTTGCATGACTATTATGGCTGTCCAGAATTCAACCAGTACAATATTGATTGTGCCCAGCTGGCCCGCTACTACAAAATTCCCTGCTATTCAACGGCCGGTGTTGCCGATGCAAAAGTTCCGGGCATGCAGGCTACATTTGAAAAGCTGCTGACACACCTCTATATGGCGATGAGCGGTGCCCAGTATATCCATTATGCTTTCGGGCTGATGGACCGCACCGGCTCTTTTTGTCCGGTGCAGGCGGTGATCGACAATGAGCATATCGGCAAGATCAAGCATTGCCTCCGTGAGCCGAAGTTGAGCGATACGGACGTGGCGGACGCGCTGCAAACGGTGAAAAAAGTGATGGCCTCAAGCAGCCGCCTGTACACGCGCCATGTTCGCAAGGCAATTCGTTCCGGAGTTGTTTCACAACCGTATCTCTTTGAAAGCAATCACGAAAAAGAAGACCGGGTGCTGGAAAAAGCGCTGGCAGCATTAAACGACTTAGAGATGAAGCCCGCACGGCACCTTGACCTCAGCCTGGTTGATCGCATTTACCATGAGGTGCCGGGAATTTTGCCCGGGCTGAAACAGCATGGTTGAAAGTAATTTTTTTGTAATATGAGAACCAACAAGAGTATATAGACAGGAGATGAGAACATCATGAAAAATGAACTACTTGAAAAAATAATGTTCAATATTATACAGGGGCGCATGGAAGCTGAAGATGAAGGTGTTGACGAGGGTCTTGACGGACAGCCGGCGGTCACGGAACTGATACAGGAAGCCATCGCAAAGGACCTCGACCCACAACAGATCATCACGGAATGTTTGACACCCGCTATGGACGAGGTCGGAAAAAAATTCGAGCAGGGAGAATATCTCATCCCGGATATGCTTGCCGCCGCCGAGTGTGTTGGAACCGCCATGGAAATCATGGGGCCGTCCCTGTTAAAAGCAGGCATTCAAAGCAAAGGGAAGATGGTCCTAGCCACGGTGGCCGGTGACCTGCATGATATCGGCAAAAATATCGTTGCCATTATGCTCAAAGGTGCCGGCTATGAAGTGATTGACCTGGGTACGGATGTATCCCGGGAACGTATTATCACCGAGGTGAAAAACAGCGGCGCCGGCTATTTGGGCCTTTCCGCTCTGCTGACCACAACTATGCGGCAGATGGAAAGCGTGATCAAGGGCCTTGCGGATGAAGGCCTGGGTAACAGTGTCAAAGTCATGATTGGGGGCGCGCCGACGTCAAAAGAATTTGCCGAGCAAATCGGCGCGGATGCCTATTGTGAAGATGCGTTTGAAGCGGTCACCCGTTTAAATGCGTTGACAGCTTAGAAAGGACGTCACCATGGCTGAAAAAACGGCCTATTCGCAGGCGGTCACAACCGGCATGTACGATAAATCAACAGGTTTGCTGGGTAAATATGACAATGTTCGACGGTTCTGGGAGGACCAGATTACGGCCGCGTTTTTGCGCAAATCACTTAACGAGCTTGTGGATCGCAAGAAAAAGAAACTCGAGCGCATCCGCATTCTTGATCTGGGCTGTGGCAGTGGAGATGCTTATGACCTTATTATGGGTATTACCACGAAGGATCCCGGTATCTATGAGTATATCACCGCCGCCATCACGCCTGACATATTACAGGAATATGTCGGCGTTGATATCAACGAAGACCTCCTGCAACAGGCTGAAGCCTATTACGGAGACAACCCCAAAATGCACTTTATTAAAGGGAACCTCAATGGTGCCCTGCCGAACGAGGTGAAAAAGGCAGAACCATTTGACCTCTATTTTACTTCCTATGCGACGCTGGCACATTTTCATGATAAAGACAATGTCGGCCTGATAGCCGACATCTGTCGTCATGCCCCGTCCGGTGCGCTTTTTGTCGGTGACTGGCTTGGCCGCTATTCATATGAATGGCAAAACCTCTGGCACCACCCGGCGGATGCAGAATATTTTATGGATTATCGCATATCTTACATCTATTCGGAAGAGGAGCGCAAAAATGTGGAGGTAAGCTCTTTCCCCCTGCGCATTACAACCCGGGATGAAGTCATGCATGTTATTGACGAGGCCGCCCGGCAGGCAGGCGTCAAAATCAGGCCAGTCACCTTTTATGACCGCTCCATCCTTATTGGTCGGCACCTTGACACCGGTGATTATAATCAGCAGAGAATGAATCTGCGCTATCAGATAAATTCACTTTTTGAGGCTGATGTGCGCACCGACCTGGAGGCAATCAAAACAGACTATATTCCCCGGCCGAAATTTGGTCACCTCAATAATTTTTTTGAAATGTTTTTCATGTCATGCAACGCGCTGATCGACTATACAATCGCACTTTTAAGCGAGTATGATTTTGAAAAAGGTGTGCTCCCGGCCGGCCCTGAAATACAGCCATACTACCCAGAGTCCGTCAAAAAAGCCATGCAGACCATGCGCCGTGTGATCGAGGGGGTTGGATGGGTAAAACATGGAGGTGTGAGGGCTAATGTCATCGAGCCGCAGCTGGCCTATTGCTTACGGGAGCTGGAAATACTGCTGCAGCCGGGCACCGGTGTCGGGCACAGCCTGACCGGTATATTTGAAATAATCAAGTAATTAATCGTTTTAAAATATTTTAGTCAAAAAAAGAGAATTATAAGATGAAATCAAAGAATTTAATAAAAATAATTTCTGACAGAGCCAGAAAAGCCAGTTCACAAATTGCCATTGCGGACACGCTGACAAAAAATCAGGTTCTTTATAATATGGCAGACCTGATTGAAAAATTCAGCAAAGATATTATATCCAAAAATGAACTTGATCTTGAAATTGCCCGTGATAACGGCATTACTGATTCTCTCTATGAACGTCTTGTGTTTGATGAGAGTAAAGTTCTTTGCCAGATTGCTTCTTTGAAAAAAATTGCGGCTCTTCCTGATCCTGTCGGGCAATCTTTTGATCATAAAAAAGTATCTAACGGATTACTGATATCACGCATGAGAGTACCTCTTGGTGTACTTCTGATGATCTATGAAGCCCGTCCCCATGTGACAGTGAATGCCGGGGCTTTTGCTGTTAAATCCGGAAATGCCATTATTTGCAAAGGCGGCTCGGAAGCTCAGAACTGCAATAACCTGCTGGGACAGATGTGGATTGAAGCCCTTAAGTCTGTGGGCTTACCAGCAGAAACAATCCAGGTTGTAAATTTAAAACATCATGAAGTCGATATGCTGTTAACGATGCAGAATGATATTGATCTTGTTATCCCGCGCGGTGGGAAAAAACTGATCCGTTCAGTTGTAGAAAAATCAAAGATTCCGGTCATTAAACATTTTGAAGGGGTCTGTCATGTATACATTGGTAATAGAGCAGATACCTCAAAAGCTTTGCCCATAGTGCTTGATTCAAAACTATTAATGCCGGCAGTATGCAATGCGGGTGAAACTATTCTAATTGATGAAAGCATGAGGGTCTGGCTGCCATTTTTATTAACCAGCCTTTTAAATAACGGTATTGAAGTTCGCGGATGTCCGGTTGTTTGTGCTGAAGCATCTGAAATTATACCTGCGTCAGAAGATGACTGGTCAACTGAGTATCTGGAAAAAACTTATTCTGTAAAGGTTGTCAGCGGAATTGATCCTGCTATTGCTCACATAAATAAATATGGTAGCGGTCATACGGATGTGATTATCACTGAAAACTATTCACATGCCAGGCAATTTGTTAATGAAGTGGATTCTTCCGTGGTACTTGTAAATGCTTCAACCATGTTTTGTGATGGTGAAACTCTTGGTATGGGCGCTGAAATCGGCATATCAACCGATAAATTCCATGCTCGTGGTCCTATGGGCCTTAATGAGCTAACGAGTTATAAGCACGTAATTTATGGCGAAGGACAGACCATGGGAAATTTCCCTGATAAACAAACTGATAATAATTAACAATTATGGGAAAAAATTAAAATTTTAAAATAATAATTTAATACTATGTCAAATATATATCAGAATTTTTTAAAAAAATTTAATAAAGCAACAAAAACAATAAATAGTTCCAAAAGACGCATCGGATCAGAATTAAAATTTCCCCTCGTTAATAAAGATGGAAGCGCTGCTGCTTTAAACAAAGTTCATGCGCTTTGGGTTTATCTTATAGATTCCGGCTGGCAGCCGGTTTTTGATAAAATGACCAATCAAGTGGTTGGTGCAAAAACACAGGGAAAATATAATGAAACCATTGCATCATGTGAAACCGGTTTTTGTAAAACAGAATTTTCTCTGGCACATGTTGGGAATCTTTTTAAGCTTGAAAAAAGTATTGAAAAACTGATTGATCTGCTTCGTCCTTTCTCAGAAAAAGAAGATGTATTTTTCCTGGGTTATGGTATTCAACCGGTAACTCCTCCGAGCAAAGCCCTGCTCATGAAAAAAGGACGTTCAAGTGTATGGGATAAGGTTTTTCCCTCGAATCGTCACATCGCTCCCGAGAACGGAGATGATGTTCACTTGTTTACGGTAAATGCAGCAAGTCATGTTCATGTCAGTGTGACCCCTGACGAGGCTATTCCCGCTGTTAATGTTCTTAACGGATTTTCAGGAGCACAAATTGCTCTGACGGCAAATTCCAACATCTGGAAAGGCGTACCGGATTCTCAGTACAAGTGCGTATCGGAAAAATTCTGGGACTGGTGGATGGAGGATAGTGACCGGGTCGGTGTGCCCGGGAGAGCCTTTGAGAATTTGCGCGATTATATTGATACTGTAGCTGATTTTCAGCCGGTCTTTGTCATGCGCGATGGAAAACCGGTTGTGCTCAAGCGTTATAATTCTTTTAATGAATATTTTAATGATAAAAATGCTACGGGCATCGACATGCATGGCCAGGAAGTCTCTCTCAGGCCTGAAGATACCGACTTTGATCTTCACTGTACCAACTACTGGTATAATGCGCGCATATCCCGCTATTTTACCGTCGAAAACCGGGTTAACGATCAGCAGCCCCCTGAAGATCTAATTATCATTCCGGCGCTGACCCTGGGGCTCATATCCGCCTTAAATGAAAGCTGGGAGGAAATAGCATCCAGTGAATGGGAAATGCTCCGCCTTGCCAGGGATGTGGCCTGCCGAGAAGGGCTTGGTGGGGTTGCCGGAAACATTGGGCTCCGGGAACATGCCAATAAAATGCTGGACTTGGCCCGAATGGGGTTGATACGGCGCGATCTGGGCGAGGAAAAATACTTAGATCCACTTTATGAGCGGCTAAAAAACAATACTTGCCCGGCAGACGAGGCCGCCAAGCTCTTTGAAAACGGCGGCATTGCAAAGCTTGTCAACAGTAGAAAACTATAGAAAGCGTATTGGGTAAACAATGTCTGATTCTTCATATTCTTCCAACCAAACCTTACGGGAACTTCCTGCTGGATTAACAAATAAAGCCGATGCTTTTCCTGTTTTTTTTATAGATACGGCATCGGCAGATCTCACGAAAGCTGAATTCATACAAAAAGCAAATAAAGTTCTGTTTGAGCTATTGTGTCAAACGCATAATGCTGAAATCAATGGACAGACCCTGTTAAAAGTTCACATAGGGGAGCCGAAATGTACTACCCGCATGCGCCCGGAATTCACAAACAGCAGCAACGGCTTTCTGCAATACCGCGGTGCTGGCTCAGTTGTCGCTGGAGATACTACCGTTGCATATTCAGGTCTCAGGGGTCACAGACAGAATCCACAAGATAACGTCACCAATTATTTAAAATTGGCCCAACAGCATGGCTGGTCTGCAAACGGTGCCTCCGGAACCCCTTTTGTTGTCCTTGACCGACCTTGCACCGCCTTGCCGGATCAATATGAGTTCACCGAAGACCAGGCGTGCATTAACATAGACGGTATCCAGCGCTTTAAGGACTTTTTCCCTGCCGGAGGATTTTCAGCAGCAGATTTCATGATTAATCATGCCCATTTAACACTGCATGGTCTGGCAGGCGTCGCGGGATGCCTTAAAAGCATTGCGATGGGCTGCTCGGGTCTTAACGGAAAACTTCGGATGCACCAGTCCCTGTTACCCTTTTTTGATCAATCTTTATGTAAAAACTGCGGATTGTGTATCAAGTATTGTCCGGAGAACGCGCTTGCTGGATCAACTGAATCCACAGAAATATCTGTGGATTCAGCAAGATGTATTGGCTGCGGGGAATGTGTTGCTGTATGTAAAAACAAGGCCGTGAAACTGAAAGGAAAAGAGATTTCAGACTGGACGCTTGGCGAAAAAACACTTCCGGTTCGGATGGCTGATTATGCAATGGGCATTATGAACGGACACTGGGACCGCACGATTCACGTTCTTCACATGTACTCAATAACAGAACTCTGTGACTGCGTAGATGTAAAGCAAAAACCATTTATTAATGACCTTGGATTTCTTATCGGCAAAAACCCCTTTGCGATTGACAAAGCAGCTACCGTGATTTTGTCACGCGAACTGGAACACAAAAAAATAAATATTGATTCAGAAAAGCTGAGCGCTTCCGATACCGTTGCGGAGTATGTGAAAAAAAATTACGGTATAATATCAGATGTGCCTTTATATCCCATTCTGATGTCGAGCAACACCTAACGAAACCTGCAAAATACTAACGGGTCTTTCTAATGATTGTCGGAAGTTTCCTCTTTTTTTTATTAGTGTTTTTGACTATTGGTTTCCTCTCTGCATTTAAAAGCACGGGAAGCACTAAAGACTATCTTCTGGCAAGTTCCAATATAAAACCATGGCTGGCAGGTTTATCCGCCATTGCAACCAGCAATAGCGGTTTCATGTTTGTTGGAATGATTGGCTATACATACTTTCACGGCCTAAGCTCGGTTTGGCTTATGATCGGTTATATTTTTGGTGACTACCTGGCTTCAATTTTTACGCATCAAAAATTAAGAGTCATGACTGAAAAAACGGGCGCATTAAGCTTTGCCGGTGTATTGTCCAAATGGCATCAAACAGACTTTAAAAAATTACGATTTTTAATTGGGGTCATTACCATTTTGTTTTTAGGCTCATATGCTGCTGCCCAGTTTCAGGCGGGCAGCAAAGCCCTGCACGTGTTATTTGGATGGAATTATAACACGGGAGCCGTTTTAGGTGCCGTCATGGTTTTTCTTTATTGCATGGCAGGCGGTATCCGTGCCTCCATTTGGACCGATGTCGCACAATCTTTTGTGATGCTGATTGCCATGTGCGTGCTGTGTGTTAAAGGGATACATACGATAGGAGGATTAGAAGCTCTGTGGCTGAACCTGAAAGCCGTTGGTCCGGATTACATAGCGTTTTTTCCACATGACTTGGATGTCCCAGGGATACCCGGTTACATTCTCTTTGTGACGGGTTGGGTTTTTGGTGGTATCGGCATTATTGGGCAGCCACATATCCTGGTTCGGTTTATGATAGTTGATACGCCCGGAAACGTGAACAAAGCACGTGCTTATTACTATACCTGGTATATTGTTTTTTTCTGTCTTACCGTCATCGCCGGTCTCGTTGCTCGAATTTTACTGCCGGCAACCGAAACGTTTGATCCCGAACTCGCGCTTCCAATACTTGCAACTCAAATGCTTCCCCCAATTTTTATAGGATTGGTCCTGGCCGGACTGTTTGCCGCCACAATGTCGACAGCTGATTCACAGATCCTGAGCTGCACTGCTGCAGTTACCCGAGATCTTTTTCCTAATAAAAAAGAAAATATGTTTTTTACAAAAATGTCTACACTCGCAGTGACTCTGGTTGCCCTTGTAATTTCAATTTGTAGTATGAAAAGTGTATTTGTGCTTGCAGTCATCGCTTGGTCGGCACTTGGCTCAGCATTCGGGCCGTTACTATTTTTATATACTTTCAATAAGAAAATAAGTGAACGTACCGCTATTGTAATGATGGTGGGGGGATTAACAACTTCGCTTCTCTGGAGATATTTTGGATTAAGTCAACAACTGTTGGAACTTGCTCCTGGGATAGTTATGGGCTTTGCCATATACACTCTAAGCAACTGTTTTCCAAAAAAATAAATTCTCAATAAGACATACAGTATGAATGTTAAAAATGTAAGATTAATTAAAAAAGAATTATACAAAGACGTTGAGGCAACAAACTTAGACTCCTTTGGCCTAAAAAATAACAGTTTAACGTAACTATTTGAATCTTCGAGGTAAAACATTCCCTTGCTTCGTTGGTTGTTTTCCGTTGTTCCTTATCCAAGATTTTTCTCCTTCTCAACTTTTACATATTCACCAACCTTAAACCGCTTACGTTCCTTTAACGGCACTTCGACATGAAGCCTTTCTCTTGCAAACTTTGATATCTGCCGAATAAAGAAATCTTCATCCTTGTATGATTTCTTTGGAAGGCTTTATTTCAAGTTAACCAGAAGTACCTTTGAATCATTTCTATAGAGTTCCGAGTCAAGGTAATTGGCACCCATTAAAAGGTCAATGTCAATAAAAAACACCTCTCCTATTACAAAAATCCTTATTTTGTTTGCATTATTCCCATCATGATGAACCTGCCGCTTTTGTTTTGCACCTGTTGTTTCATTTTTTTATTAGTACGAAGTTTCTGCTTCGCACCAGGCACCCATCAGGATCAAGACTATCAGAATTTAACTGTCTGTAGCCCCTGGCCCCGGGGTTTTTCGACAGTTTCACTGGTATCCTTAACAATTTAGAGGTGGTTAAAAGTCAACATAAGCGATAAGACCTTGAATTGTTACATTTCTGGAAAATGCCTGATACTTTTAGTTATATGGAAAGGAGATATGTTTGATTTTTTTGGCTATTGATCCAGCACATGGGTCTTCATGAATCCGGCAAGGGCTGCTTCCTGCAGCTCTGAGGTTCCGCTGAACTGAATACCCACCAAATAAGCTTTATCCCCGTCACCGCTGTCAGGTGCTTTACCTGTCCAGCAGACAATTCCCTGTAAAAGAATTGCAGGCTCATCGTCGTTCAGGGAAAGAATTATTATTTCAATCCGGGAATGGGGGCGATGGGGATCTCTGGCGGAAATCATAATGCCGCCGCTGCTGATATTTATAGATGCCGCCTTGTAAAATTCGTCGTCTTTTGAGGCTCGGAAATGGATCGCGTAATTGGGGTTTTCCGGAAGGGGATGCCTTGGATGTTCTCGCATTTCAGCTACGGTTTGTTCGTGTGTCAAAATAGTTCCCCTTAATTAATGCTGAAATTTAATAAGCATTTACTATATACCTTTTTATTAAACATATTTCAAGGCAGTAGTTGTGGTGAAAAGTGCCTAAAGTACTTAAAGGTCAAAGAAATCTTAGCTGCTGTGAAAGGTTAGGGTGATCCTTACTTCATTGGGCGCGGTTTCGTCTCCTCCAAAATACGGGTAGGATAGATATTTTCGGCTGGATGTGAATATCCCGTTTCTTTCAATAAAATGGCTTATTCCTTCAAAGATGAATTCATATCTGTCTTCGTGTGCAATAATCGCTGCAGAATAGGTCGTGTCGATATCTGCTGTTCCAAGAAGAAGGCTTTTTCGGGTGCCGTCAGTGTATGCATATCCGTGGATCTGCAGGGAATCATTATACCAGCGCCATCCAAACCGGGCTGAGTGTCGGTGAATGTTCACCGGAGACTTTTCCGCAAATCCAAACAGCTTGTTAATGTCCCCCTGGTTTGAATTTCCAAGATCATATTCAGAACTTTCATCAAAACTGAAACTAAAATCAGTGCGGTTATCCGAAATATAGGTGAGGAATCTGCCGGTGGCGTAGTGGGCACCTTCAGGAATGGTAAAAACTATTTCCTCGTCAAAGGGATACATCATCCTACAGGAAAAAAGAAGCACGGCAGAGAACAGGAGAAGGATTGCTGACCTTGAAAATTTTTCAGGTCTCATGTTTATTCTTCTTCAAAGGTATCACTAAAGTCTTCATAAACGGCTTCGATGGGTATTGCAAAACCAAGGCCCTCTGTGTCAAGAATGATCATAGTGTTCACACCGATGACTTTTCCTTTATCACTGATCAGCGGACCGCCGCTGTTTCCAGGGTTGATCGGGGCATCCACCTGAATAAACTTATTGTCTCTGATGACGCGTCTTCCGGAAATGATACCCGAAGTAACCGTGTGTCTCAGGCCTGAAGGGCTGCCTATTGTATAAACCTGTGTTCCCAGGGGAAAGACATTGCTGTCTGCTGAAGCAAGTCTTTCGCAATCGGTACAATCTGATTCCAGGATGGCCAGGTCATTGTCTTCGCTGAGTTCCATGACCCTGCCGGAATATTTTGTGCCGTCAAAAAGGGTTATTTCAAGGTCTGTTCCGGAGTATGAATTCAGCCTGATATTATCCAGCTGTGTTTCCATCTCATCCTGTTTTATTTTAGCATTTTCAAGCTGTTCTTCTCTGGTTTTCAGTGATTTTTCAACCCGGCTGCGCACCTCTGCGTCAGGAATCCTTTCAAGCTTCTCTGTCTGTCTTTCAATATACTTCTCTGTATTATCGATCATGGTGGAGAATCTGCTGATCTCATTTATGATTCTGGTTTCCAGGTTTTCGGGCAGTTCCACCACATGACGGTTGGTAATGATGCGGCAGTCCTCATCAATAAAAAATCCCGAGCCGTATCCCCAGGAAGTTTTGATGAAGACAGTTGAGACTGCAGCTCTTTCAATGTCAGACATGGATTCATATGGGCTGGGTTCGGTGTCCCAGGTGCTGTTGTCAAGGGCATTGTTGTCTGAGAGGCTGATAGCGTTTTGCTTTAAGACGTCTTTTTTGCTGAGAATTTTTCTTGTCGAAGATGCCAGAACGGTAGCGAGCACAATAACGACAATAGAAAATATCAATATTCGTGAATAGGATTTTGTCTCGTAATCAGAATAAGAAGGCTGTCCCGCAGTGGTTTTGGTTTTTATCTCATTTTGACGTTTGATGTATTTTTCAAAAATAATCCCGCAGGATTCACATTCAAACTTATTTTCCTGCTCATGGCCGCATTTTGGACATTTCATATGTGCTTTTTCCTGTCTAAACAATTAAGAAGGATAACCTTTAATTGCCAGTTTTTAGCTTTATTGTCACGGAAAAAATTTAACGGCAGTTAATGGCTATTAGATAATAGTTGTAAGCAGTTTATTATGGGCTGGATTTTGCATTTAATTAATCTATATTAAAGTTATTTCGAAATTCTTATTGAAGTATCCAGTATCCAGTATCCAGTATCCAGAACCCATTGAATTAATTACAAGATTAAACCACGGCTTTTAGCCGTGCGACCCGAAAAGCTTTTAGCGTTTCGGGGATTAGATTAATTGTTTTAAAGAAATATTTGTCTTACTTTCTTTGCTTGCTCCAAAGAAAGTAACAAAGAAAAGGCACCCTATGGCCGGTCCCGTAAAACGGGATTCCTTTGTTATAAATTTTTTTGCGGTCGGCGCCACAAACTCGTCCCGTTTATCGGGACTCAGACATGCGTCGCCTTAGATCCACAAAAATACTTATAACTGCAGCTCGGCCAAAATGGGGTCCCGGTTTTTCTACGGTCCCCTATGGGGACCAACATAAGGCCACGGCTTTTAGCCGTGGATAATTACTTTAATAAATTTATTCTAAACTCCGGATTCCCCATTCCGCAATTGATTGTCTCAGCTTTTTCTACTTGACGGTGCCATAAGAAATCGTTACATCAAAGAAAGAGTTATTCTTTTTTTATCAACCTATAAATCAGGAATTAATCTAAAGGAGGTCTTATTATGAATCGCAGAAAATTTTTACAGGATATCGGCCTGTGGTCTGCAGGGCTACTTTTATCTCCTCCGATTTTCAATATTACCCCGGGTCTTTTTGCATCAACAAAAAAAACAAAGCTTGTGACGGCTCAAGGGATGAACTATGACTCTCTGGTTAAAGAACTGCTTGAACCGCTTGGCGGTCTTCCCACCTTTGTAAAACCGGGAAAAAGTGTGGTGATCAAACCAAATATGGGCTGGGACCGAAATCCGGATCAGGCAGCCAACACCCATCCCCTGATTGTTAAAGCCCTGGTAAACCTCGCTCTTGAGGCAGGTGCTTCAAAGGTGATGGTGTTTGACCGGCCCTGCAATGAGGAACGGAGATGTCATTTTAACAGCGGGATCCGTCCGGAGCTTGAAAAAATAAAAGATAAACGTTTAAAATGTGCTTATATTGATAATCGAAAATTTATACCCGTAGCCATTAAACGCGGGCAATCGCTCAGCGAATGGTCTTTTTATAAGGATGCTCTTGAAGCGGACTGTTATATAAATGTTCCGGTTGCAAAACATCATTCCCTGGCCAGGCTTACCCTGGGGCTTAAAAATGTGATGGGGGTGATCGGTGGCAGAAGAGGTGAGATCCATCGAAACATAGGGCAAAACCTTGCTGACCTTAATACGGTGATTAAGCCTGCGCTTACGATTATTGATGCAACCCGGATTCTGCTTCGAAACGGGCCTTCAGGAGGAGACTTAAAAGATGTGAAAAAGATGGATACCCTTATTGCCTCTTCTGATATCGTTGCTGCTGATGCCTATGCAACGACGTTGTTTAACTTGAAACCGGAACAGATTGATTCGACTGCGGCGGCCTACAGGTCTGGGCTGGGTGAAATGGATATTTCAAAAATGGACGTTATAAAGGTTTAGTAAAACCTTTTAAACAATGTCCCGGTTAAACTAGGAGCTATGATTTTCAACTGAGTTACCTGGAAAGATTTGGAGGATATTTTATAAAATCGTCTTTATCATTTTCTTTGTTCGCCCCAAAGAAAACGATGCAAAAGAAAAGGCGCCCGTTTGACCGGTCCTGTAAAACAGGATACCTTTATTTTAGACTTTTTTGAGGTCAGCGTCACAAACTCGTCCCGATTTGTCGGGATTCAAACATGTGCCGCCTAAATCCTCAAAAAAGTCTAAAACTTCAGCACGGTCAAAATGGGTTTTTATATTACATGGTCCCCAAAGGGAACCATCTTAAGTTTGTGCCTTTCTCTGTAAAATGGAATCTGCCTCAGGTGCGGATAATTGTTAATGTAATCAAAATAAAAAATATCAAAAATGAGTATAAAACCAACCTATTCAAAAAAGCATTTGCTGCGTTTATTTTGTCAGATCATCTGTCTGGTTATTTTTTTAATTCTTTTCAGATTAACTGATTACCGGGGAACAGATGAAATCGGCTGGGCTGTTAATGTGCTTTTTAGAACGGATCCTCTGTTAGCACTGACTGCGATGCTTGCGGCAAAAGAATTTATCGTTCTTTTTATCCCGGCGTTGATCCTTGTTGTGCTTACCCTGATTTTCGGCCGTTTTTTTTGCGGATGGATATGTCCTCTTGGAACCCTGCTGGATTTTTTGGGTAAATATGTCAGCTGTTCAAACAAAAAAATTGTAGGTGTCAGATATGTAAAATATATTCTTTTAACGGTGATCATCGTGAGCGCTGTTTTTGGTTTGCAGCTGTCCGGTTTTTTAGATCCGTTCTCTATCCTGGTGAGGGGGCTTGTTTTTTCGGTTGATCCTGTTTTTAATTATGTTATCTGTCTGATCTTTGATTCTATTTATCTTCACGGACCCGAAGCGCTGTCAAATATCACCGAACCGCTCTACAGTACTTTAAAACAGACGCTTCTTCCCTTCAACCAGTCTTTTTTTGCGCTTTCTTTTCTCTGTTTTATGATGCTGCTTGTTATTTTTTTGCTGGAAAAGATAACAAGGCGTTTCTGGTGCCGAAATCTGTGCCCTCTGGGAGGAATGCTGGCCCTGTTGTCTATTGGCGCTTTTCTGAGAAGGATTCCTGAGAAGACCTGTAAAGACTGCAGTGACTGTGCCAAAATATGTCCCATGGATGCATTTGGAAATGACGGCTGTCTGAAAAATGAAGAATGCACCCTGTGTCTTGACTGTATAGATAACTGTCCTTCAAAGATAAGTTCTTTTAAACTGGGAAAGCCCAGAAAAAAGGTTCTTTTTGACCTGAATAAGCGGTTTTTCATCAAGTGGGGTATGGCCGGGATAGTTATACCGTTTGTTTCACGGGTGAGTATTGCACAAAAGATCGAAAGACCTTTTTTGCTTCGGCCGCCGGGAGTGAATGATGAGCTGGAATTTCTTTCAAAATGCGTCAGATGCGGTGAGTGCATGAAGGTCTGTGTCAAAAATGCACTTCAGCCGGCTTTAATGGAAAGCGGATTCGAAGGGATGTTCACGCCCCGCCTTGTTCCCCGGCTCGGGTACTGCGAGTTTAACTGCACCCTTTGCGGTCAGGTCTGCCCAAGCGGTGCCATAAAAAGGCTGGACATGAAGCAGAAACAAAGCTTTGTGATCGGCCTGGCTGTGTTTGATAAAGACCGCTGTCTTCCATTTGCAAAAGATGAAAGCTGTATTGTGTGTGAAGAACACTGCCCCACCTATGATAAGGCCATTAAGTTTAAAAGTGTTAAGCTTAAAGATAAAAAAGGCAGTGAAATTATTATAAAGCAGCCCTATGTCATAGACAGCTTATGTATCGGCTGCGGAATCTGTGAAAATGTCTGTCCTTTAGATGGTGATTCAGCAATCAGGGTTATGAGCTAAACTCGTTGAAACGTTGGTACGTGTATTTGTTAAAACGAGAATTCGTTAACTGGTAGATTAATTAAATGGATCCCGCATCCCCGCCTGTTGCGGGACAGGCAAGTGCAGGGATGACATTTTTTTCTTATGTCTTTTAGAATCTAGTATCCAGCATCAAGCTTTTGACTTACTAATTGACAGTTACTATCTCAGGTTCAAAGTTCTTTAATTTTACAAGAAACGCTCCATAATAACCTTCGGAGAGCAATCCGAGCAAGTAGAGTTTATTATACACAGGCAGAGATAGAATTATAGTCATATATCTTGGATGAAAAATAGAGACTGTGTTCATAAATGTAATTAACCGATCAGACTGTATTGTGAATGAGACCAGCTTTGAAGAGCCGGTTGCTCTAGAAATTGTATTCGGTTCAATTGTAAACTCATTGTTACTGCACGCATCGCCTGTTCCGTTATTGTCTGAATCTGTTTGGTCAGTATTAAAAGAAAACGGGCAGTTGTCATCGCACCCTACTATGTTTCCGCTGGTACATGGATTGTCATTTTCTGAATCGCTAAGGTCACCGTCATCAAAAACTCCATCAAAGTCAGAATCAATTGGTGGTATATTGCCATAAATTTTAGCGTATCCAGCGAAACCGTTAATTCTTAGAAAAAATTCCAGTAAATAGGGAGAATATATTGGCAGATGTATGTTGTCATATATTGACAAGGCACCTTTGAGATTCACATTGTGTAAACCACTAAGGTCTGTCAATGATACATTCCTTCTGATTATAAGGCTTCCTTCAATTGTAAGGTTTTGGGGTCCGTTCAGGTCTGTTAATTTACTGTTTTCACTTATCCAAAGGTATCCTCCGATCGAAGTAAGATTTTGGAGTCCGTTCAGAGATATTAAAGCATCATTGTGAGAGTTCTCCAGGTTCCAACCAATTGATGCGAGATTTTGAAGTCCGTTTAGATCTGTTAAGTTACTGTTACTTTTGATATAAAGGTTTCTACCAATTGAAGTAATATTTTGCAGCCCGTTCAGAGAGGGGAGGGTATTATTTGCGATGATCAAAAGGCTTTTACCAATTGAAGTAATATTGTGGAGTCCGTTAAGGGATGTTAAAGTGTTGTTACTAAAGATTTTCAAGTCTTCTCCAATTGAGGTGATGTATTGGAGCTCTTCTAGTGAACTTAAGGAGTCATTGTAGGAGATGGTTAAGCTTTTACCAATTGAAGTAATATTGTGGAGTCCGTTAAGGGATGTTAAATCACTTAAGCCTAGGCTACCCCCAATTGAAGTAATCTTTTGAAGTTCATCAAGGGATATTAAGGCATTGTTATTAAAGATTTTCAAGTCTTCTCCAATTGAAGAAATGTTTTGCAGCCCGTTTAGATTTGTTAATATTCTGTTATTCCCTATGTTAAGACTTCCATTAATTGAAGTAAGATTTTGCAGGCTGCTTAGGTCAGTTAATGCATCGTTATTGTAGATTTCCAAGTTGTTTCCAATTGAAGTAATATTTTGCAGGCCGTTTAGGTCAGTTAATACCTCGTTCCTGTTGATTTCCAAGCTACCCCCAATTGAAGCAAGATTATGTAGCCCGTTTAGATTTGTTAACATTATGTTATCCTTTATGATAAGACCTCCCTTAACTGAAGTAATATTGTGGAGTCCATTAAGGGATGTAAGGAAGTAGTTGTTCCATGTGATTTCTAGATTTCCCCCAATTGAAGTAATGTTTTGGAGACCATTCAAGTCAGATAGTGAAAGACTATAAATGAGAAGATTTCCAGAAATACAGGTATACCCTTCAAGAGCAGCAATGCCGCCCCAATCATAAATATAAACGTCATGTTGGGGGGCGCAGTTGTCAAGGCTTCTGCTGACTTGTTCTTCAGCCAAAGCATTACCAGTTAGGATAAAAGTTGCTATGAGAAAAACTGTTGCGGAAATTCGCGGTATGGTATTTTTTTTCATAATAGAATCTCCCTCAATGTGGTTTTATGATCTGTTTTAAAATTTCCTAATGGTATTTGGTATGCGAGGGAGAGAGTTGAGTTATAACTGAAAGTTGTGTTTGAGAGAAAAGGTGGTGTATCCTTTCCGGGT